>CAXSER010000404.1:0-2948 GCA_964236315.1 uncultured Acetobacteraceae bacterium
GCCCCGGGGTTGCGCGCCCCTGGACCGACCGCGCCGGCCGCTTCGCCCCCTTCAAGGCGGCCGTGTTCGCCCTGCTGTTCGCCCCCGCCCTCTGGCTCGCCGGCGCCTGGTGGCTCGATGCCCTCGGCGCCCGCCCGGTCAAGGCGCTGATCCTTGGCGCCGGCCTGTGGGCCGCCCGCCTGCTGCTGCTCTCCCTGCTGATCAGCCCCGCGCGCATCCTCGCCGCCTGGCCCGGCGTGCTTCCCGTGCGCCGCATGGTCGGCGTTGCCGCCGCCCTCTACGCCACCGCCCACCTCGCGCTCTACGCCACAGAGCAGGGCTGGCACCTCGGCCACGTCGCCGCGGAGATCCTCCACCGCATCTATCTGACCATCGGCTTCGTCGCCCTGCTCGGCCTCGCCGCCCTGGCCGCCACCTCCACCAACGACGCGATGCGCCGCCTCGGCCGCGCCTGGAAGCGCCTGCACCGCCTCGCCTACCCGCTGGCCGCCCTCGCCCTGCTGCACTTCTTCCTGCAGTCCAAGGCCGACGTCGGCCAGGCCGTGCTCTACGCCGGCGTCTTCACATGGGCGATGCTCTGGCGCGCCCTGCCCGCCGGTCGCGACCGCAGCCTCGCCGCCCTGCCGCTCCTCGCCGTCGCCGCCTGCGCCGTCACCGCCGGCCTGGAATATGCCTGGTACGCGCTCGCCACCCACATCCCCCCCGCCCGCGTCCTCGGCGCCGAGCTGGCGCTGGACTTCGGCCCCCACCCTGCCGGCCAGGTCCTGGCGCTCGGCCTCGTCGCCACCCTCGCCGTCGCCCTGCGCCGCCTCGCCCTGCGCGAGCCCCGCCCGCCGGCGCGCGACCCCGTGCTCTACGCCGGCGCCGCGCTCGCCGCCCTCGCCCTGGTCTGGACCTTCGCCCTCGGCGGCGACGCCCAGCCAGACTCGCCCCCGGCCTGGGTCGTGGCGCTGGCCTGGATCGGCCTCGGCGCCCTGCTCGGCACCGCCCGCGCCGGCCTGCGCGGCACCTGGCAGGCCCGGGCCGCCGACGCCCTCTGGCTGCTCTGCCTGACCTATCCGCTCTACACCGCCGGCCTCGACAGCCGCGCCCTCGGCCTTGCCGGCGACGCGGCCATCGCGCTGGCCGCCCTCGCCCTCGCCCTCGCGAGCTGGCCTGTCTCGCGATCCGCCACCCTGCTGGCCCTGCCTCTGCTGGCCTGGGTGGGGTACGTGGCGCGGCTCACCGCCGGATAGGAAGCAAGGCCGGGCTCTCCCTCTGCCGGCCATTCCAGCGGCCCAAAGGGGGTGATCGGAACCTTCCGCCAGCGACGCCCGCCCCCGCAAAGGACCCGAGAACCCCTTGATCCTCTTCCCCAGGAGAAGGCGATCCAAGGGCCCAGCCCTTGGCGGAGTTTGAGGCAGAGCCTCAACCCTGCCTCCTTCAGGCCGCACGCTTGTTCCCGGAAGCGTGTCCGGCCGACGCGGTTTCGCCCGGATCGTGCCCAGGTTTCGCCATGCTGGCCGCCCATATTCTCCTCTCAGGCGGCGGGCTTTGCCGCTGCCAACGAGGATGAGCGAGATGGTCCGCGCTTCGCGTCTTCTGCTGATTGCTCCCGTGCTGGCCGGCATGGCGTTCGCGCCTGCTGCCCAGGCCCAGTATCGCGGCGGCTACGGCGGCTTCCACGGCGGCTACGGCCATGGCTACGGCGGCCGGGGCTACTACGGCGGCCGCGGCTATGGCGGTCGCGGCTTCGGCTTCGGTCCGGGCATCGTCGCGGGCGCCCTGCTCGGCATCGCCGGCGGTGCGGCTCTCGGCTACGCGGTCGCCCCGCCGCCGGTCTACTACGCGCCCCCGCCGGTCGTGTACGCGCCGCCGCCCGTCTACTACGCGGCGCCCCCGGCGTACTACCCCGGCTACTGATGCCGGCCCGCGGCAGCCGGGCATGCCCGCCCGCCTGCCGCGTCCGACGCGCGCTCAGCCCAGCCCGGCCGCCGCCTTCGCCACTTCGGCGGCGTGCCCGCCGACCTTCACGGCCGGCCAGACCCGTGCGATGACGCCCGCGCGATCCACCAGGAACGTCGCCCGCAGCATTCCCAAGTACTTGCGGCCGTACATCGACTTCTCCGCCCACACCCCGTAGGCGTCCGACAGCTCGCCCGGATCGGACGCCAGCGGGAACGTCAGCCCGTGCCGCGCCGCGAACCGGTCGATTGCCGCGATCGGGTCGCGCGACACGCCGATCACGTCCACGCCGATGCCGCCGAGCTGCGGCAGCGCTTCCTGGAACGCGCAGGCCTGCGTGGTGCAGCCCGGCGTGTCGGCCTTCGGGTAGAAATACAGCACGTAGGGCCGCCCCGAGAGCGCCGCTGAGCGCACGCTCCGCCCGCCGCTCGCCGCCATCTCGAACGACGGCGCCGTGTCGCCCTGCACCAGCATCGCAGCCTCTCCTTGTACGCGCCCGCAGGATGACGCCGAACCCACTTACTCCCCCTTCAGGAGAGGTTGGTCCAGGGGGGCTCCCCCTGGCGGAGTCCGAGGCAGAGCCTCAACCTTGCTTTCCTCCCCCGCTCACTCCCCGACTGCTCCCACTCGGCGCACGAACACCCCCCGCACCGCCTCCCCCAGCGCGGCGAAGCGCCCCTGCAGCGCCGCCTCCAGGCCTGCCCCCATGTCCTCCACCCCCAGCGACGCCGCCAGCAGGGCGAGCGCCGGCCCTGGCAGAACCTCCGGCAGCCGCGCGCCCACCGCGATGCGCAGCAGGCCCTGCACGCTCCGCCACTCGCGGTCGGCCCGCACCAGCAGCGTCGCGTCGGCCGCGTCGAGCGCCCCGGCCGCGGCCAGGGCGTGCAGCGCCTCGGTGGTGTTGCTCCGGCACGCCTCGGGGTGGCGGCCGACGTGGGCGAGCTGCAGCGCCTGGGCGACGAACTCCACCTCCATCAGGCCGCCGCGCCGGTGCTTGACGTCCC
>CAXSER010000405.1:0-2944 GCA_964236315.1 uncultured Acetobacteraceae bacterium
GCTCCGTTGCGAATGCATTTGCATTCATCCCCGGGCTGCGGATGATCGCCCGGCCGACCCGCCCGGGCCGGCAGGGACGAGCGCCCCGACAGCAGGGCGCCGCAGGAGAAGCCAGGACAATGCGCAACCCCGCACGACGGGCCGCACGCGGCCGCCTGACGGGCACCGCCGCCGCCTCGCTCGCGGCCTGCCTCGCCGCAGGGGCCATCGCCCCCGCGCACGCCAGGATCACCAGCCTGGTGATCCGCACCCGCACCTCGCCCGCGCTGAACGGCGCCGCGTTCGGCCAGGGCGGCCGGGTCGGCCAGTACGAGCAGCTCGACGGCACCGCCTACGGCACCGTCGACCCCGCCGACCCCGCCAACGCCCTGATCCAGGACATCGCGCTGGCGCCGCGCAACGCCGACGGCACCGTGTCGTACTCGATGGACGTGTCGATCCTCAAGCCGATCGACCCCGCGCGCGGCAACCACGTGCTGCTCTACGACGTGGTCAACCGCGGCAACAAGGTGGTCACCGGCTCGCTCAACACCGGCGTCACCGCGGCCAGCCCCGCCGGCGACGGCTTCCTGGAGAACCAGGGCTACAGCATGGTGTGGAGCGGCTGGCAGGGCGACCTGGTGCCCCAGCCCGGCCAGCTCGGCATCAGCGTCCCCGTCGCCAGCAACCGAGACGGCTCGCCGATCACCGGCCTCGTGCGCAGCGAGTTCGTCACCCTCGCCGTGCCCACTTCGCCGGTCACCACGCAGAACGTCACCGCGGGCTTCAGCTCCAACACGCCCGGCTACCCGGCCGCCGACCTCGACCCCCGCCGCGCCCTGCTGACCTCGCGCGTGCACCAGGCCGACGCGCAGTCCGTGGTGGCACCGTCCGACTTCGCCTTCGCCGACTGCACGACCACGCCGTTCCCCGGCACGCCCGACCCGCGGAAGCTGTGCCTCAGGGGCGGCTTCGACACCGACCGGATCTACGAGCTGTACTACGTGGCGAGGAACCCGCTGGTGCTCGGCCTCGGCTTCGCGGCGACGCGCGACCTGGTCTCGTTCCTGCGCTCCTCGACGGATGCCGACAACCCGCTCGCCGGCGCCACCACCGCGTCCGTGCTGCACGGCACCTCGCAGTCCGGCCGCTGGGCGCGCGAGTACCTCCAGCTCGGCTTCAACGCCGACGAGTCCGGCCGGCGCGTGTTCGACGGCATGAACCCGCACATCGCCTCCGGGCGCGGCGCCTTCAACGTCCGCTTCGGCCAGCCCGGCCGCCTGTCCGGCACCGAGCACACCGAGAAGCAGTACCCCGGCCTCGACTCCCCCCTGACCTACGAGGACAGCTTCGACCCCTACACCGGCCGGAGCGCCGGCCTGCTCGACCGCTGCCGCAGGGACGGCACCTGCCCCAAGATCAGCCACGTGATGAGCGACACCGAGTACTGGCAGGCCAACGGCTCGATGGACACCACCGACGCGCTCGGCCGCACCGACCTGCCCGACCCCGCCAACGTGCGCATCTACCAGATGTCGAGCGCCCAGCACGGCGGCTTCTCCCCCACCGCCCCCGTCCCGACCGCCACCGGCATCTGCCAGCACGTCGCCGACGCGAACTCCTACACCTACACGCTGCGCGACCTGCTGGTGCGGCTGACGCAGTGGGTGACCACCGGGCGCGCCCCGCCCGCCAGCCGCCACGCCACCATCGCCGCCGGCACCCTGGTCGAGCCGGCGCAGGTGGCGTTCCCCGCCATCCCCGGCGTGACCTACGACCTCGCCCGCACCTACAACACCCGCGAGCTCTACTTCCGCGGCTTCGGCTTCAACGCCCGCGACGAGTCCGGATCGGTCGCGGAGCCGCCGCTGCCGATCCACACCTACAACGTGCGCCTGCCGCAGGTCGACGCGGACGGCAACGACGTGGGCGGCGTGCGCTCGCCGACGCTGCAGGCGCCGCTCGCCACCTACACCAGCTGGAACAGCCGCGCCGCCGGCTACAGCGAGGGCGACTCCTGCGACCTCGTCGGCAGCACGATCCCGTTCGCGGCCACGAAGGCCGAGCGCCTGGCGAGCGGCGACCCGCGCCTCTCCCTCGCCGAGCGCTACGCCACCCACGACGGCTACGTCGCCGCCGTCGCCCGCGGCGCGAACGCCCTGGTGCGGGACGGCTTCCTGCTGCCCGACGACGCGGCCACCGTCGTGCAGCAGGCGCAGGACAGCACGGTCCTGCGCTAGGGGCTCCATCCTGCGCCCCGCGGCGGCCGGCCGCTCCCACAGGCAGGCAAGACCCTTCTTTTTCTGAGGAAAAAGAAGCAGAAAGACTTTGCCATTGGGGTCCGGGACGCGCGGGCGGCTCCGTGTCCCTGCGGGCAGAAGTTCCCTGGTCCCTTCCTTCAGGCAAGGACACGCGTCCCGCGCGCCGCGGCGCACGGGAGCGGAGCCGGCGAGCCCCCGCGCGCGACGGGCCCCCCCCTTGCGGTTCACGATGACCATCATCATTGTCCTTAGGGACGATGACGGTCATCATGAAGAAGGTGGCCGCGATCGTCGTCACCGCAGGCGGCCTTCCCGGTCCGGTCGACCGGGCAGCCGGAGGCGGTCCCGCCCGCACCGGATGACGAGAGGCCATCGAAGGCCACCGACATGGAAATCACGCTGGTTCCGAACGACGTTCTGTCCTGGGGCTTCACGGCGGTCACGGCCGGCGCCGTCCTGTGGATCATCGCGCAGCATGGCGCCGGGTTCGGCACCACCGACACGGTGCTGCGCCTCGCCGTGATCGTGCTGGTGTCCGCGGGCATGTTCGCGGTCAGCCTCGACACCGCCGGGCACACCTACCTGTTCGACCAGACGACCCAGGACGCCAGCATCGGCTGGGCGTACGTGGAATAGCCGCACCGGCCGCCGGCCGGGGGCCGCCCGGCGCGGCGGCCCGCGCGCCTCGTGCCCGCGCCCGCCAC
>CAXSER010000406.1:0-2917 GCA_964236315.1 uncultured Acetobacteraceae bacterium
CCAGGGGCGGCTCGCCCCTGGCGGGTCCGGGCAGAGCCCGGCCTTGCCTGCCTGCCTGCCCATCCACCCCCGCAACGCAACGCCTCCGCTCCCGCCGCGTTCGTCCCCCGAACCCGCACAGGAGCCTCCCATGGCCGACAAGAACCCCGCCGAGCTCAAGTCGCAGAGCACCGAGGGCACGCACATGCACCAGACCCGCAACGCCACGAAGTCCAACGCCAAGGCCGTCTCGATCGAGAGCCTGAGCGCGCGCCTGGCCGACGGCATCGACCTGTCGCTGATCACCAAGCAGGCGCACTGGAACCTCAAGGGCCCGCAGTTCATCGGCATCCACCTGATGCTGGACGGCTTCCGCACCGACCAGGACGAGTGGAACGACATGATGGCCGAGCGCATCATCCAGCTCGGCGGCACCGCGCGCGGCACCGCCGCCGAGGTCGCCAGCAAGTCCAAGCTGAGCCCCTACCCCGTCGACACCTACGCCGTCGCCGACCACCTGGCCGCGCTGATCGACCGCTACTCCGCCTTCGCCAACGCGGTGCGCGAGAACATCGACGACACCGACGAGGCGGGCGACGCCGGCACCGCCGACCTGCTCACCGAGGTCTCGCGCGGCATCGACAAGCAGCTCTGGTTCCTCGAGGCCCACGTCCAGGAGCCGACCGGCAACATGCGCGACGGCGACGGCACCGGCACCCGCTAGCCCACGCTGGCGGGCGGCCGTTCACGCCGCCCGCCAGCCACCACCACGCCCACGCCCGACCCTGCGGCATGGCTTCCTCCGCCGTGCCGCAAACCCTCTCCATCACTGCCCCGCCGGCGCCGACACTCGGGCCACCGACGAACACCATCACCGCCCTGGACGGAACCGGAGCCGCCTCCCCAGGTGACCACGGCCAGTGACCCGGTCCGACCCCTGCCTTGTCCCGACTCCCCACCCCGGTTACGGTGTTGCGGAATAGGGAACACAGCATGAACGACTTGTTCACCCCCCCGGACACCAACCCCGACAGCTACACCGCCAAGGACATCGAGGTCCTGGAGGGCCTGGAGCCCGTGCGCCGCCGCCCCGGCATGTACATCGGCGGCACCGACGAGAACGCCCTGCACCACCTCGCCTCCGAGATCCTCGACAACGCCATGGACGAGGCCGTCGCCGGCCACGCCAGCCTGATCGAGGTCACGCTCTCCGCCGGCAACACCCTCGCCGTGCGCGACAACGGCCGCGGCATCCCCGTCGACCCCCACCCGAAATACAGGAAACTGAGTGCCTTGGAGGTCATCCTGACCACACTGCATTCAGGCGGCAAGTTCTCCGGCAAGTCGTACGAGACCTCCGGCGGCCTGCACGGCGTCGGCAGCTCCGTGGTCAACGCCCTGTCCGACGTCATGGAGGTCGAGGTCGCCCGCGACCGCATCCTCTGGCGCCAGAGCTATGCCCGCGGCAAGCCCACCACCAAGCTGCAGAACGCCGGCCCGGTGCAGAACCGCCGCGGCACCCAGATCCGCTTCCACCCCGACCCCGAGATCTTCGGCGCCCTGCAGTTCGCCCCCGCCCGCCTCTACCGACTGTGCCGCTCCAAGGCCTACCTGTTCCGCGGCGTGCGCATCCGCTGGTCCTGCGACCCTTCCCTGCCCCGCCCGTCCGACATCCCCGCCGAGGCCGAGCTGCACTTCCCCGGCGGCCTGCGCGACAGCCTCGACGCCGATCTCGCCGACGCCCCCCGCGCCATCCCCGAGATCTGGGCCGGCGACGCCGCGCTCCCCCCCGGCCCCGGCGGCGCCCCCACCGGCCGCGTCGAGTGGGCGCTCGCCTGGATGGAGTCCGGCGAGGCCTTCCTGCACTCCTACTGCAACACCGTCCCCACCCCCCAGGGCGGCACCCACGAGGCCGGCCTGCGCGCCGCCCTGCTGCGCGGCCTGCGCGCCTGGGGCGAGCAGCGCAGCAACAAGCGCGCCGCCCAGGTCACCAACGACGACCTCGCCGGCGTGCTCGCCGCAAAGCTCTCCGCCTTCGTACGCGACCCCCAGTTCCAGGGCCAGACCAAGGAGAAGCTCACCAGCCCCGAGGCCGCCCGCCTGGTCGAGACCGCCCTTCGCGACCGCTTCGACCACTGGCTCGCAGCCCACCCCGCCCAGTCCGACGCCCTCCTGGCCTTCGTCATCGAGCGCGCCGAGGACCGCCTGCGCCGCAAGGAGGCCAAGGACACCCCGCGCAAGTCCGCGACCCGCCGCCTGCGCCTGCCCGGCAAGCTCGCCGACTGCACCAAGGAGAACGCCGCCGACACCGAGATCTTCCTCGTCGAGGGCGACAGCGCCGGCGGCTCGGCCAAGCAGGCCCGCGACCGCGCCACCCAGGCCGTCCTCCCGCTCCGCGGCAAGATCCTCAACGTCGCCAGCGCGTCGACCGAGAAGCTCCGCCAGAACCAGGAGCTCAAGGACCTGGTCGAGGCGCTCGGCTGCGGCGTCGGCGACCGCTTCGACGCCACCCGCCTGCGCTACGGCCGCGTCATCATCATGACCGACGCCGACGTCGACGGCGCCCACATCGCCTCCCTGCTCATGACCTTCTTCTACCGCGAGCTGCCCGAGCTGATCCGCGCCGGCCACATCTACCTGGCCCAGCCCCCGCTGTTCCGCCTGACCCACGGCGCCAAGTCCGTCTACGCGATGAACGACGCCGACCGCGCCCGCAAGATGAAGTCCGCCTTCAAGCCCAACGCCAAGGTGGAAACCAGCAGATTCAAGGGCCTGGGCGAGATGCCTCCCAGCGCGCTCAAGGAAACCACCATGGACCCGAAGCGCCGCACCCTGCTCAAGGTGATGGCCGTTCCCGACGATCGCCTGCGCACCGACGAGGTCGTGGAGAGCCTGATGGGCCGCCGCCCCGAGCTGCGCTTCCAGTTCATCCAGGAGC
>CAXSER010000407.1:0-2915 GCA_964236315.1 uncultured Acetobacteraceae bacterium
AGCGCAGCGCGGCCGCGCCCGCCAGCGTGGGCAGCGACCACGGCTCCACCGGGCCGAGCGCCGCGTCGTGCCCGACCGCGCGCCGCGCCCGCATGCCCGCGTCCAGCGTCACCGCCGTGCTCTCCAGCCCGAGCGGTGCGCAGATGCGCGCGCGCACCAGCGCCTCGAACCCCGATCCCGCCCTGAGCGCCAGCGCGTGCCCGAGCAGACCGTAGCCGAGGTTGCTGTACTCGTATGCCGTGCCCGGCGTGCGGCTCAGCGTCGCGTTGTCGAGGAAGTCGTAGAGCTGCCCGACCGTGTAGTCCGCGTACGGGTCGCCCGGATCGGCGGGGTGGAAGTTCGACGGCATGCGCGGCAGGCCGGAGGTGTGCGTCGCCAGGTCGAGCAGGCTGATCTGCGTGCTGCCGAAGCGCGGCACGTGCACCGAGGGCGGCAGCAGCCGCGCCACCGGCTCGTCCCACGCCACCACGCCGCGCAGCGTCATGTCGGCGAGCAGCAGCGCGGTGAACACCTTGGTGATCGAGCCGATCTCGAAGACGGTGTCGATGTCGGGCACGCGCGGGTCGGACTGGTCGAGCCGGCCGCGCCCGACCACCTGGCGGTCGCCCTGCGCGGTGATCACGCCGGCGACCATGCCGACGCTGCGCCGGTCCGCCTCGATCCGCTCCGCCAGGATCGCGCCGATGGCGTCGTCGTCGAGCACGTTCGGCTCGGTGGTGGTGGCGGCGCCGATCCCGGGCATCAGGGCGGTCGACAGGCCCGAGACCAGGAAGGATCGTCGCCGCATCACGGGTGCCCCACAACCGCCGTCATCAGGACACGGCGGCCCCGGCCGGGGCAAGCATTCCGCGAACCGGCGAGGGAAGGGGGCGATCAACTGTCGCTGGGACGCTGGGCATCCCGCAGATCTGGGGTGGGCGCGAAGGAAGCAAGGCCGGGCTCTGCCCGGACCCGCCAGGGGCGAGCCGCCCCTGGACCGGCCTTGCTTAGGGAAGCCGGTCCAGGGGGGCTCCCCCTGGCGGAGCTCGAGGCGGAGCCTCGACCTTGCTACTCGGCCGCCTCGACCGGCACCGCCTTCGCGGGCTTGGCGTGGCGCAGCTCGGCCATCTTGTCCTGGACGTGCTTGCTGAACACGAACTCGGCGGGCCGCTGGTTGTCGAGGCTGATCTCCGGCGCCATCGGCCCGTCGGTGCGCGGGCCGCGCAGGGCGACCATCATGGTCTTGATCGGGCTCTTCACCGCGTCCATCACGGCGGTGCTCTCGTAGCCGGAGTGCACCATGCAGTCGGCGCACTTCTCGTAGTTGCCGGTGCCGTACTTGTCCCAGTCGGTGGTGTCCATCAGCTCCTTGAAGCTGCTGGCGTAGCCCTCGCCGAGCAGGTAGCAGGGCCGCTGCCAGCCGAACACGTTGCGCGTCGGCTTGCCCCACGGCGTGCAGTGGTAGGTCTCGTTGCCGGCGAGGAAGTTCATGAACAGCGGCGACTGGGTGAACTTCCAGCCCTTGCCCTTGCCGCGCGCCAGGATGTCGCGGAACAGCTGCTTGGTCTTCTGGCGCGACAGGAAGTGCGCCTGGTCCGGGGCGCGCTCGTAGGCGTAGCCGGGCGAGGTCATGATCCCGTCCACGCCCATCGCCATCACCTCGTCGAAGAACTTCGCGACGCGATCGGCCTGCGCGCCGTCGAACAGCGTGCAGTTGATCGACAGGCGGAAGCCGCGCTCCTTGGCCCGCTTGATCGCGGCGATGGCGCGGTCGTAGACGCCGTCCTGGTCGACGGCCGAGTCGTGCATCGCCTTGTCGCCGTCGAGGTGGATGTCCCACGAGAAGTACGGGTGGGGCTCGTACTGGTCCATCTTCTTGTCGAGCAGCAGGGCGTTGGTGCAGAGGTAGACGAACTTCTTCTTCGCCAGGATGCCGCGCACGATCTCCGGCATCTCCTTGTGCAGCAGCGGCTCGCCGCCGGCGATCGCGACGACCGGCGCGCCGCACTCGTCGACCGCGGCCAGCGAATCGGCCACGGAGACGCGCTGGTTGAGGATCTCGGTCGGGTAGTCGATCTTGCCGCAGCCCGAGCACGCCAGGTTGCAGCGGAACAGCGGCTCGAGCATCAGCACCAGCGGGTAGCGCTTGCGGCCGGCGAGGTGCTGGCGGACGACGTAGGCGCCGACGCGCAGCACCTGCTTCATGGGAACGGACACGACGTTTCTCCTGAGCCTCGACCCGCGGGGCGGGTTCGCGCGTGGACGACCCGGACCGCACTGCCAAGCCCCGCGAGGGCAGGACGCGGCCCGTCGCGACGAGGGGTCCTGCGGGCGGGAGCGGAGCGGCGCCGGTGGTCGACTCCCCGCGCGGGGAAGGCCGGCTGGCTTGCCGGTGCCGGTTTGTATGGCACCGCGGCAGGGTCGCGGCAATGCCGCACCCGCGCGGCCGCCCGGCCGCGGCGCCATCCGCGACGATGGCACGATCGTGATGACGGGGCGCGAACGGCCGCAGCACCCGGCTTGCTCCCGCGCCGCGGACATGGTTTCTGCGCCGCGCCGCCTCCCGAACGTGCCGGGCCGTGGGGCGCGCGGCCGCGCGGTGCGCCGGGAGGCGGGCCGCAGGGCAGGAGAATCGGGTCCGCGCTGTGGCAATTCGGCATCATCCGTGTCCCGGGCCGGTCAGCGGGTCGTCCCGAGGGGTGAACGGGCCCGCAAAGGGCACGTTGGCTTCGCGTGCGGAGCGGGAATCGCCACGCCACGGCCCGTCGTGGCGTGCAGCCTGCGCCTTCCGGGGTGCAGGGTGCTTTGCGGGAGGCGGCCGTGGTGTCATATCGGGCGCCGCGCGCCGGGGCTGCGGGATGGGTGTTGGAGCAATGGCATTGGATTGGGTATGGGCATGACGCCAGTTCTGGACCGTGTTCATGTCCCGTCTGACA
>CAXSER010000408.1:0-2915 GCA_964236315.1 uncultured Acetobacteraceae bacterium
CGATCCGCTTGGATCGTTGGAAAGGCCACCGGAGGGAGCCGCCCCTGGACCGGCACTTTCTAAGTCCAGGTTTCCAAAGGCGAGCCTTTGGCGGAGCTTGAGGCAGAGCCTCAACCTTGCCTGCCTTGCCTGTCCCGCGTCAGGCTCACTCGTGGCTGAAGCTGCCGCCGCCGATGGTCGCCGTGGTCCCCTGGATGACGATCCTCGTGCTGTCGGCCAGCGTGATCGTGGTGGCGCCCCCGGAGACGCTCTGGTGGGTGATCGCGTAGTCCGCAGTGGCGGAGTCCTTGAAGTACAGCACGTCGCCGGCACCGAACTGGTCCACGGTGTAGGTCTGCGCGCCCTGCGCCGCCGTCTCCTTGACGAAGGAGGCCACGTCGTCGCCGCTGCCGAGAGCGAGCGTGTCGCTGCCCGTGCCCGCGACCAGCGTCTCGTTGCCCGCGCCCGCCGTGAGCAGGTTGGTGCCGGTGCCGCCCTCCAGGTAGTCGCCGGACGCCGCGCCGGTCAGCGACACGTTGCCGCCCTGGCCGATCAGCACGTTGCCGCCCGCAGAGCCGCCGGTGAACACGCCGCCGCCGGTGCCGGCGTAGATCGTGGCCGCCGCCGTGCCGGCCTGCACCGTGCTGGCGTTCGCCCCGCCCACGAAGGTCAGCGTGGCGCCGCCCACCGTGCTGCCGGTGACCACCGCGGAGCCGGTGTCGGCCGGGGCGGGGTCCGCGCCGCTCGCCGGCGGGGCGCCGACCACGACGACGGAGTGCCCGGCGCCGAGCGTCACGCTGTCGGCACCGTTGACCACGAAGGTCGTGGTGGCGCCGGCGTCGCTGCCGCCCTGCAGGGTGTCGCCGTCGACGCGCGCCACCAGCTGCTCGTCGCCGTTGCCGGCGGTGATCAGGTCGTGGCCGGAATTGCCCTCCAGGTAGTCGCCGGTGCCGCCGCCGTCGATGGTGGCCGAGCCGGTGCCGCCGATCACGGTGCTGTCGCCGCCGCTGCCGGCGCCCAGGACGCCGCCGCCGGCGCGGCCCTCGATGCGGTCGCCGCCGGTGCTGCCGCCGAGCACGATGCTGGGCGAGCCGCCGCCGGTGAAGTCCAGCGTGCCGCCGCCCTCGCCGGCGCCCATCACCACCGCGCCGCCGCTGCCGGCGACGACCACGTTCGAGGTGCCGGTGCCCAGCTCGATCTGGGTGCTGCCCAGCGTGGTGTCGGCCACGAAGGTGGTGGTGCCGACGCCGCCGGCCAGCGTGTCGCCGGACGCCATCGCCACCACGGTCTCGCGGCCGCTGCCTGCGGTGACCAGGTCGTGGCCGGAGTTGCCCTCCAGGTAGTCGCCGTCGCCGCCGCCGACGATGGTGGCGGCCCCGGTGCCGCCGATGATGGTGTTGGCGCCGCCGCTGCCGCCGGCGAGCAGGCCGCCGCCGTCGCGGCCCTCGATGCGGTCGCCGGCGGTGCCGCCGCCGTCCACCGTGCTGGCGGCGCTGCCGCCCTGGAAGTCGAGCGAGCCGCTCTGGCCGCCGGTGACCGCGGCCGCGCCGCTGCCGAGCACCGCCACCGTCGCCGCGCCGGAGCCCAGCTCCACCTGCGTCGTGACGGAGTCCGCGTTCTCCAGCAGGATCATCGTCTGCCCGCCGCCGCCGACCAGCGTGTCGCCGCCGGCCATCGCGGCCACGGTCTCGCTGCCCGAGCCCGCGGTGACCAGGTCGTGGCCGGAGTTGCCCTCCAGGTAGTCGCCGTCGCCGCCGCCGACGATGGTGGCGGCCCCGGTGCCGCCGATGATGGTGTTGGCGCCGCCGCTGCCGCCGGCGAGCAGGCCGCCGCCGTCGCGGCCCTCGATGCGGTCGCCCGTGGTGCCGCCGCCCTGCACGGTGCTGGCCGCAGCACCACCCTGGAAGTCGAGCGTGCCGCCCTGGCCGCCGGTCACCGTGGCGCTGCCGTCGCCGATCACGCCGACGGTGGCGGCGCCGCTGCCCAGCTCGACCCGGTCGGCGCCCTCCACGATCACGCTGCTGGTGCCGGCGCCGGTGCGCACCAGGTTGGCGCCGCCGCCCGCGTCGATGGTGCTGGCGCCGTCGCCGCCGGTCACGGTGTCGTCGCCGATGCTCAGGTAGGCCGCGTTGCTGCCGACGCTGCCGGCGAAGGACACCGAGTTGGCGCCGCCGCCCGCGACCACCGTGGCGTTGCCCGCAGCGGCCGAGAAGGTCAGGCCGCCGTCGCCGGCAAGGACCGACTGGCTGCCGGCGCCGCCGCCGGTCACGGTGAGCGGCGCGGTGTCCTGCACCGCCACCGCGGCGGCGCCGGTCACGTCCACCGCCCCGGTGGTGCCGGCCGGCACGATGACGTAGGCGGAAGCAGGATTCCCGCCGGCGCCGTACACCGAGGCCTGGGTCGCGGAGTACTGCCCGTCGATCATGCTGGCGAGCGCCTCGCCCAGCAGCCTGGCACGGTCGCTCGCGTCGAACTGCAGGCTGACGGCGGGATGGTCCGCACCCCCGGTGACTGTCAGCGGATTACCGGCCATCGTGCGCCCCAGGGGTCAGGATAAGGTATCTGAATAGGTCGCAACCCGGCTAACATGGCTGAATGGTACACACAAGCAATGGTTGCATACAATCGCACATGGCATGGCTCCGGTGTTGCGGTAGCCGCGCTGCCTCCCTGGCGTGCATCATCGGCCGGACATGACATCGGAGGTGCTCCTCTTGCCTCACGTGACGACCTGCGCGGGATGCGCCTCTTGATCCGGACCGGCGGGGACGCCGTCGCACATCGCCCGCAGCCAGGGCAGCCGGGGTGTCGCCGGAGCCGCGCCGCGCGCCCGGCAGCGTGCCCGGGCGGATCGTGACGGTGGACACGGGGCGCGGGCCGCTCGGCCATCCGGACCGGGTCGACGCCCCCGAGGGCTCCCGGCGCCCCGATGCCCC
>CAXSER010000409.1:0-2909 GCA_964236315.1 uncultured Acetobacteraceae bacterium
CCCGAACCCCCCCACGCGCACCGGCAGCGGCGAGGCCGCCGGCGCCCGCGTCACCCCCGCCAGCGACAGCACCGCCTCCACCCGCGCGTCCCCCGCGAGCGCCCGCGCCAGCACCGCGCCCTCCGTCGTCCCCCCCAGGATCAGCAGCCGACGACACGCCACGGGCTCGCCTCGTGATGGAAGAAGCACGCCCGCGCGACGGGGCAGGGCAGGGGGCACCCCCCCCCTGGCTCACCCTTGTCGGCGTCGGCGAGGACGGCGTCGAGGGCCTCCCCCCTGCCGCCCGCGGCGCCATCGCCACCGCCACCCTCGTCGTCGGCGGCACGCGCCACCTCGCCCTGACCCGCCCCCTGCACACCGCCGAAATCCTAGCCTGGCCCCACCCCATGTCCGACGCCTACCCCGCGATCCTCGCCCGCCGTGGCCGCCCCACTGCCGTCCTGGCCTCCGGCGACCCCCTCTGGTTCGGCGTCGGCGCCACCCTGGCCCGCCTGGTCCCCGCCGCGGAGATGCGCTGCCTCCCGGCCCCCTCCTCGATCAGCCTCGCCTGCGCCCGCCTCGCCTGGAGCCTGCAGGACGCCACCGTCGTCTCCCTCTGCGGCCGCCCGACCCCGACCCTGCGCCCCTGGCTGCACCCCGGCGCCCGCCTGGTCGTCCTCTCCGCCGACGCCGACACCCCCCGCGAGATCGCCGTCCTCCTCGCCGCGCACGGCGCCCCCGCCTCCACCCTGCACGTCATGGAGGCCCTCGGCGGCCCCCGCGAGCGCATCCGCATCATCCCCGCCCACGCCTTCTCGCTCGCCGACATCGACCCCCTCAACCTCGTCGCCATCGAGGTCGACCCCTCCGCCCACGCGCTCCCCCTGACTCCCGGCCTCCCCGACGCCCTGTTCGAGCACGACGGCCAGATCACGAAATCCGAGGTCCGCGCCGCCACCATGGCCGCCCTCGCCCCCCGCCGCGGCGAGACCCTGTGGGACATCGGCTGCGGCTCCGGCTCCATCGCCATCGAGTGGCTGCTGCGCGACCCCACCCTGCGCGCCACCGCCCTCGACGCCCGCCCCGACCGCGCCGCCCGCGCCGCCCGCAACGCCGCCACCCTCGGCGTCCCCCGCCTCGAAATCCGCGTCGGCGCCGCCCCCTCCGCCCTGCACGGCCTCCCGCGCCCCCACGCCGTCTTCCTCGGCGGCGGCGCCACGGCCCCCGGCGTGATCGACGCCGCCTGGTCCGCCCTCCCGCCCGGCGGCCGCCTGGTCGCCAACAGCGTCACCCTGGAAACCGACGCCGCCCTGGCCCGCGCCCGCACGACCCTGGGCGGCACCCTGACCCGCATCGGCATCGAGCGCCTGGACCGCATCGGCACGATGCACGCCTTCCGCCCCGCCATGGCCGTGACCCAGCTCTGCGCGGTGAAACCATGAAGGCACGCAAGGCCAGAGGCTCTGCCTCTGGGCTCCGCTCAAGGCTCGCCTTGAGAATCCGATACTTAAGCAAAGCCGGTCCAGGGGCGGCTCGCCCCTGGTGGGTCTGGGCAAAGCCCAGCCTTCCTTGCGAGGCCTCCTCATGCCCGTGACCGCCGGCATAGGATGCCGCGCCGCGTGCCCCCCCGAGGCCCTCGTCGCCGCCGTGCGCGCCGCCGAAGCCATGTCCGGCCGCACCGCCACCGCCCTGGCCGCCCCCGAATCCCGAGCTGGCGTCGCCCGTGCCGCCGCCCACGCTCTCGGCCTGCCCCTTGCCCTGGTGCCTTTCACCGCGCTGCAAGCCGCCCAGCCCCGCTGCGTGACCCGCTCCGCGCGCGCCCTTGCCGAAACCGGCGTCGCGTCGGTGGCCGAGGGCGCCGCCCTGGCCGCCGCCGGCCCCGACGCCACGCTGCTGCTGCCGAGAACAGGACAGGGATGGGCGACATGCGCACTGGCCGGATGACCCGGAGCACCGCCTCCAGACAAGTGGTTTCCAAAGGCCCGGCCTTTGGCGGAGTCCAGAGGCAGAGCCTCTGGCCTTCCTTCCCTCCTCGGACACTCCCATGACCGTCCACTTCATCGGCGCCGGCCCCGGCGCCGCCGACCTCCTGACCCTGCGCGGCCGCGACCTCCTCGCCCGCTGCCCGGTGTGCCTGCACGCCGGCTCCATCATCCCGCGCGAGATGCTCGCCCACTGCGCCCCCGGCACCCGCCTGGTCGACACCTCCCCCCTCAGCCTCGACGAGATCGAGGCCGAGTGCGTCGCCGCCGCCTCGCTGGGCCACGACGTCGCCCGCCTGCACTCCGGCGACCTGTCCCTCTACAGCGCCGTGGCCGAGCAGCTCCGCCGCCTGCACGCCCGCGGCATCGCCACCACCATGACCCCCGGCGTCCCCGCCTTCGCCGCCGCCTCCTCCCTCCTCGGCCGCGAGCTGACCCTGCCCGCGCTCGCCCAGAGCATCGTCCTCACCCGCATGCCCGGCCGCGCCTCCGCCATGCCCCCCTCCGAGGACCTCGCCGCCTTCGCCCGCACCGGCGCCACCCTGGCCATCCACCTCGCCATCAACGCCCTGCCGCGCATCGTCGCCGAACTCCTCCCCGTCCTCGGCCCCGACTGCCCCGTCGCGCTCGTCGAGCGCGCCACCTGGCCCGACGAGCGCACCGTCCTCGGCACCCTCTCCGACGTCGAGGCGAAACTCGCCGCATCCCCCATGGAGCGCACCGCCCTGGTGATCGTCGGCCGCGTCCTCGACGGCCACCTCGCCCGCGAGAGCGCCCTCTACGACCCCGACTACCGCCGACGCTTCCGCCCGGGCGGCGCGCCATGAAGCAAGCAAGGCTGGGCTCTGCCCAGACCCGCCAGGGGCGAGCCGCCCCTGGACCGGCTTCACTCAAGTATAGGATTCCAAAGGCGAGCCTTTGGCGGGGTCCAGGGGCAGAGCCCCTGGC
>CAXSER010000410.1:0-2907 GCA_964236315.1 uncultured Acetobacteraceae bacterium
GGCGACACCGGTTGTGCCTGCGGCGGATGTGCAGGCTGCAGCCGCGGGTGGGCAGTCGGCGGCGCCAATGGTGCGGCCGTCGGAGGTGTTGCAGGGGCCGCTGACGGCGCTGCAGCAGGCGCTGAGCGGGGTTCGGCTGGAGAAATGGAAGATGTCGGGCGAGCTGAAGGATGCGGCGGATGGGGACATCCGGTCGATCGAGCGGGATTTCAGGGAGACGCTGCCGCCGCTGCTGGCGACGGCGGACGGGGAGCCGGGATCGGTGGCGAAGGTGCTGCCGGCGATGCGGAATGTGGATGCGTTGTATGACGTGGCGCTGCGGGTGGCGGCGATGGGTCGGGTGACGGCACCGGCGGCGCAGAGTGGGTCGTTGGACCGGGCGCTGGAGGGGCTGGCGGCGGCGCGGAAGCAGGTGGGGGATCAGCTGCAGCAGGCGGCGGTGGCGGAGGAGAGCCGGGTGGGCGAGCTGCAGGCGTCGTTGAAGGCCAGCCAGGCGGCGGTGCAGGCGAGTGCTGCACCCGTGGTGAAGCCAATGGCGGCGCCGGCGGTGAAGGCGAAGAAGAAGGTGAAGCCGAAGGTGGCTCCGGCTGTGCCTGTGGCGCAGCCTTAGGGAGTAGGGAACGGGGAAGGCGAAGGAGCGGATGCGGGAGCTCTGCGCTGCGGCCTTCGGTCGAGATGACGGTTTTGGGGAAGGTGTTGCGCGTCGCTTCGCTCCGTGGCCAAGGGACGAAATGCGGGGGTTCCTCCCCATCGGCTTCGCTCAGGGTCGGAATGACAAGTAAGAACTGCGTGATGGTGCAGGAGCAAGAGGTTTGCGGTTGGGGGCGGAGGGACAAGGAAATGGCAGCGGGGATGAGGATTGCTGCAGGCCCTCATGGATTGGCTCTAGTCGGGGGTGAGGGTGAGGGTCTGGGTGCCGGTGTTGGCGGTGAAGGGCAGCGGGTAGGTGGCGGTGTCGAGCCAGGCGGGAAACTGGTCGCGGAACCAGGGGCTGAGGGGGTTGCCGGACTGGCCGAGGGGGAGGACGAGGGTGTCGGCGTCGGGGGTTGCGAGGTCGGCGGTGAAGCGCTCGGAGGGGCCGAAGGTGCGGCGGGACTGGCGGACGGTGAGGCCATTGCCGGACTGCGGGTGGGTGCCGGAGCCGGTGGGCAGGCCGGAGAGGCGGCCGAGGACAGGGAACTGGGCGAAGAGTGGGAGCTCGATCTCTACGGGGTTGGCCTGGCCGCTCGACCATTGGCCGAGGTTGGAGGGCGCGTGGGCGTTGCGGAGGCCCTGGTCGACGGCGGCGGTGAGGAGATCGTCCCAGGTGGGGTAGGTGGAGGGAAGCCAGCGGGCAGGGGTGTGGGCGAGGAGCTGCTCGAGGGCGAAGTTGCGTTCGCCCCAGGTGTAGAGGTGGGCGGGATCGGTGGGTGGCTGCTGCGCGGCGGGGCTGGCGAGGAAGGTGGCAAGGGTTTGGGGGAGGGCGGGAGAGCGTGGCTTTTCGAGAGAAGGGATCTCTCCGCTGCGTCTGCGCTGCGCTTCGCCTTCGGTCGAGATGACGGCGGGTGGTGGCGGGCCTTGGGTCGAGATGACGGCGGGTTGCGAAGGGCCTTCGATTGACGCGACGGCAGGTTGTGGCGGGACTTCGGTTGACGTGATGGCTTGCGTGGCGGGGGCGAGTTTTGGGGTGAGGAGCATGGGCCAGAGGGCTTCGCGGGTGGCGGTGGTGATGGCGGCGGCGGCGGAGTCGGCGGTGACGACGCCATCCCAGGCGCGGAGGAGATCGGCGGCGGCGCGGAGACGTTTGCTGGCTTTGGGGGAGCGATCGATGGCGTAGGCGAGGCGCTGGGCGATGAGGTGGTCGGAGTCCGAGAAGACATCGGCCTGGATGTGGAGCAGGTCTTGCTGGGTAAGGCCGGACCGGTTGGCGAGGAGGCGCCAGATGCGCTCGTTGCGGTAGGGATCGGCCCAGTTGAGGGTGATGGGGAAGGGGTAGGTGTCGGGGGTGACGCGGGCGTTGGCGGTGGCGAGCAGGCCGCTGGGGGGATCGATGACGGAGGGAAGTTGGTCGAACGGGATGGTGGAGGACCACTCGTGCGCGGCGGCGTCGGGGTCGGCGGTGTCAGTAGGGACGGGAGAGAGCGGGGAGGGGAGAGGCAGGGGGCCGCGCAGGGGGATGCTGCCGATGGCGTGGAAGGCGATGTGGCCGGCGTCGTCGGCGGCGAGGAGGTTCTGGGCGGGACCGGTGTAGGTGGCGGCGGCCTGGATGAGGTCGGCGGCGGAGATGGCGGCGTTGAAGTTGGCGAAGGGCAGGGAGAAGTGGTCGGTGTCGAAGAGCGACCAGCGGAGGGCGATGGCGCGGGGTTCGGAGGGCAGGATGGGGTTGATGAGGGGGGTGGTTGCGGTGCCGTGCTGGGTGGCGAGGAGATCGAGGGTGATGGCGCGGGCGCCGCGGACTCGGATGATCTCAGGGCGGTGCGTGACGGGCTGCCACTGGCCAACGGAGGTTTGGAACTGCTGGGCGGCGCCGGTGCCGCGGAGGTGCTCGACGTAGAGGTCCTGGACGTCGGCGCCGAGGTTGGTGAAGCCCCAGGCGACGTGGTCGTTGTGGCCGACGACGATGTAGGGGACGCCGGGGAGGGAGACGCCGGCGGCGTGGAAGGCGGGGGCTGCGTCGGGACTGAGCTGGGGGCCGGAGTCGGCGAGGAGGTTGACGGCGTACCAGATGCCGGGGGCGGTGAGGGTGAGGTGCATGTCGTTGGCGAGCAGGGGCGAGCCCGAGGCGGTGTGGGCGCCGGAGACGGCGAAGTTGTTCGAGCCGGGGCGGCAGTCGGGGCAGGCGGGGGCGGTGAGGCGGGTGAGGGCGAGGAGGTCGGCGGGTGTGGTGGTGGGGCGGTGGAGTTGGACCTGGGAGTCGTCGAGGGGGAT
>CAXSER010000411.1:0-2883 GCA_964236315.1 uncultured Acetobacteraceae bacterium
GGGGGGGGGGGGGGGGGCGGGGGGGGGGGGGCGCGCGGCGGGGCGGGGCCTCGGCCGGGTGGTCCAGCGCGCGGGCCCAGAGGGCTGCCGGGTGCTCGGGGAGGGACTGGCGGGCGCCGCGCAGCATCGCGTCGATCCGCTGCAGCCAGCGGGCGGGGACGGCGGGGGCGCCGTCACGGCGGAGCGGGCAGGAGAGCACGATCTCGGGCGCGGCGCAGGTGGTCATCACCCAGTCATGCGCCATCTGGCCGACGGCCTCCTCCGGCGAGGGCAGCCCGGCGGCGGCGCGCATCGGGCGGCTCATCCACGGGCCGGGATCGGCGGCGGCAGGCCAGACGCTCTCCGCCAGGCCGCCCAGCACGATGGTGTCGGCACGCTGCAGCCGCGCTTCCAGCAGGCCCCAGATGAAGACGCGCGGATGCTCCACCCCGCCCCGGCCGCGCAGCGCACGGCGGCTGCGGACCACGGCGCCAGCGAGGGCCGCGTCCAGCAGGCCCGGCAGGGTGGCGGGCGGCTGCGGCGGCAGCACGGCCAACGCGGGGAGCAGCTCGCCAAGCAGCGCGGCGAGCGCCTGCCCGTCCTCGCCGGCCCAGAGGCGGTGCGCGCCGGGGTCGTCCGGGGCTGCGGCGAGCGCTTCGGCGGAGGTGATCAAGGCCCCCAGCGCGTTCGCTGGGGCGGCGGAGTCGGTCGCGGCCAGGTCCAGCAGGGGGCGCAGGCAGGTTTCCAGGCGGTCGATGAATTCGGTTCCGGACTCGCTGCGGATCACGCCGCGCAGCCCCGCCAGCCCGGCTTTCGGTGCCGGGCCGCGCAGGCCCTCCCGCTCCAGCCAGCGGGCAGCGCTGCGGCAGGCGGCGGGGGCGAGCCCGGCGGCGGCGAGCGGGTGCTTCAACAAAGCAAGCAGCGGGACGGGGCGCAGCGCCTCGGTGGCGGCATCGGCGAGCAGGCGCAGGAACACGGCCGGCGGCGTGTCGGCGAGGATCTCGCCCGCGCTGTCATCGGCCACCACGCCGAACCGGCCGAGCTCGACCGCGACCCGGCCGGCGAGGTCCCGGTCAGGGGTGACCAGGGCGGCGCGGTGGTCCGGCGTCTCCAGCGCGCCGCGGAGGATGAGGGCGATGGCGAGCGCCTCCTCCTGCTGGTCGGCGGGGGTCAGGCGGGACAGGCCCGCGGTCTCGAGTGGGGCGGGGTCGCGCCAACGGGCGAGGGTGGCGGCGGGGAGGAGGGCGCGGTTGAGGAGGGTGGTGCGGGTGGCGGGTGTCGCAAGGACAACTCCCCTCCCCTTGTGGGACGGGTGGCCACGGGCTCGGTCATCGGCGTTGGAGTCGCTGTGGTAGCCGAGTTCCTGCCGTCGCGACCTCTCCCCCCGGCCCCCTCCCTCAAGAGGAGGGGGAGAAGACACAGCCCCCCGCGTCGCCCCCAACCGGGTGAGCAACCGGCGCAACCCCGCCTGGGGATGGCTATCGTCCAGCGCCTGCCACGTTGCCTCATCCAGTTCCAAATCCAACCCCGGCAACACCACCCGGCCCCGCGGCAAGCCCGCCACTACGCGCAGCAGGCGTGCCACCGCCGGGATGCCGCCGGTGGACCCGGCGGCCAGTACCGGCGTGGGGGGGGGGGCCGCGGCCCAGGCCTTCGCCTGCGCGTCCAGCAGCGCCACCTGGCGGGCGGCCGGGTTGGTCAATGCGTTGTCCGACAGCCATTGCGGCCAGGCGCGGGTCACGATGGTCAGGAACTCGAGCGTGATGCCCCAATGCTGGGCGTAGTCCTCGGCGACCAGCTTCGGTAGCACGGTGGACAGATCGATCTCTGCCCGTTCCGCCTCGTCCATCAGCGCCGCGAGCTCTACCGCCAGCGGCCAGGCCTGGTCCGCGGTCACCGGGGCGCCAAAGCGGCCGTCCAGCGCCATCACCAGCCGGGTAAGCTGCGCCAGCCGCACCGGCTCCGGCACGGCTTGCGGCAGGGACAGGCTGCCGGCCAGCGCGAGCGGCGCCTCGTCCAGCGCGCCGAATGCGGTGATGCGGGGCAGCAGCAGCGGGCGGCCCTCGGTCCGGGCGAGGAACGCCTCCACCAAAGCGCGCGCGGCGCGGCGGGTCGGCAGCAGGATCAAGCCATCGGCGACGGCGAGCGGATCGTCCCCCGCCGCCGCCAGCCAGTCCGCGGCGAGCGTGTCGAGGAACGGCTCGTGCGGCGCGATCGTGCCGAGCTTCACCGCGATCCGCCGGTTTCGTTCGCGTGCAGGGCGACCTCGGCGTGGGACAGGTCCGCCGGGCGGGAGAGGTGGAACCACAGGCCGTCATGCACCACGGCGCGGATCCGCCTGGTGGCGATGGCGCGGTCCCACAGCAGGTTGGCGCTGAACGGGGGCGGGGGTAGGTCGGCGTAGAGGGCGGGGGTGGCGAGCTGGATGCCGGCGAACAGATAGGGTGCCACCTCGCGCTCCCGCCGGCGGCGCAGGTTGCCCCAGGTGTCGAGCGCGAAATCCCCCCGGCCGACGTCGCCGTAGACCTGGAACGTGCGATGGACCAGCAGCACACCGTCGATGGAAGCCGGGTCGAACGCCTCGGTCATGCGCTCCAGCGTAGGGGTTGGGCCATCCACCCAGAAGCTGCCGCCGTTGACGACGAAGAACGGCCCGGGTTCCAGCGCCCCCGCGGCGAGTGCGGCGGCGACGGCGCCGCCGGTGTCCAGCAGCGTCTGCTCCGGCCGGAGCACGATTGTGGGCCCGCCGCGGCGCCGGGCCAGGTGGCGCTGCACCAGCTCGGCCTGCCAATGCGTGTTGACCACCACGTGGGTGACGCCTGCCGCCAGCAGCCGGTCCAGCGCGTGGTCCATCAGGGTGCGGCCGCCGAGCGGCAGCAGCGGCTTGGCGGTGCGGTCGGTCAG
>CAXSER010000412.1:0-2847 GCA_964236315.1 uncultured Acetobacteraceae bacterium
TTGCGTCGCCCTGTTGCAGGCCGGTGAAGGTGACGGAGCGCGGGTGCACCAGGGCCGGATAGGCCTGGCGCACGGCCGCGAGGAAACGGGCCGCGGTGCCGAACTTCGTGCGGATCGGCGGTGCCGCGAAGCCGAACGCGGCCTCGGCGTCGCCCTGGGCGAAGGCGTCGATCTGCGCGCTGATGACGCGGTGGATCTCGCCCGCGTCGGCGGCGTCCTGGGCGCGGGCGGGGGCCGTGAGGGCGGCCGCCAGGCAGAGCGCGGTCAGGCGGAGGTGCATCGGCGGACTCCCGGGCGACTGAAGGAAGCAAGGCCGGGCTCTGCCCGGACCCGCCAGAGGACGGGCCTCTGGACTGCCTCTTCTTAGGGAAGGCGATCCAAGGGCCCAGCCCTTGGCGGAGCTCGAGGCAGAGCCTCGACCCTACTTCGCGAGATGGCGGTCGAAGAAGCCCGCGATCTCGGAGAACACCTCCTTCGTCTCGGGCGCCGTCGGGTCGAACAGGTACTGGGCATGGGAGAACCCCTCGAACACCTGCAGCTCGGCCTCGACGCCGGCCTGGCGCAGCTTGCGGTGGGTGCGCACGGTGTTGCTGAGGAACAGGTCGCGGGTGCCGCTGGTCAGGATCGCCGGGGGAAAGCCGTGGAAGTCGCCGTAGATCGGCGAGAGCTGCGGGTCGCGCAGGTCGTGGCCGTTGGCGTACAGCTGGGCGGCGTGGGTGAGATAGCCGTCGTAGCTGACGAGGACGTTGTCGAGCCACTCGTTGGTATGCAGCGTGTCGCCGGTCTCCGTCATGTCCGACCACGGCGTGCCTGGCGCGATGGCGGCCGGCAGCGGCAGCCCCTCCGCCTTCGCGCGCAGGATCATCGCCAGCGCCATGCCGCCGCCGGTCGAGGTGCCGACGATGGCGATGCGCGACGGGTCCTGCATGGTGACGGCCGCCTTCCAGACGGCCATGGCGTCGTCCATGGCGGCGGGATACGGCGCGTCGGGCGGCATGCGGTAGTCGAACTCGATGACCTTGTAGCCGCCGTACGCCGCCATCAGCATGGCCTCGGCGGTGCCGGACTCGCCCGGGCCGTACACGTAGCCGCCGCCGTGTGCGTTGATGATCAGCTGGTTGCGGTGGGCCTCGGGGATCGTGGCCGGGGTCAGGACGAAGCCCTTCACGCCGCCGATCGTGGTCGGCTCGATGCTCACGCCGAGGGCGGCGCGGGCCTTGGCAAGGCCGGGGAGCTGGGCGTCGGCGAGCCTGCGGACCAGGGCGCGCCAGTCGTCGGGAGTGGCGGGGTTGGCGTTCCAGGCGGGCGTCCGGTAGGGCGCGGCGACGAGGGCGTGGGCGGCGGGGCTGACGTCGTCGGGCACGGGGATGGCGCGGGCGGGCACGGTGCGCGGGCCGGCGGCGGCGTTGGCGGCGGACTGCGGCGCCTCCAGCGTGGCGAAGCCGGGTGCCTGCGCCGCGGCGGGTGTGGCGAGCGAGAGCGCGAGGGCGCAGGTCGCCATGCGCTGGGAGAGGGACATGGCGGTTCCTTCGCGGGCTGATCCGGCCCGCAGGATCGCCCAGCCCGGCGCCGGTGACAAACACGCCGCCCCGCCAGAGACCTCTTTCATGTGCCGGTCCAGGGCGGCTCGCCCTGGCGGGTCCAGGGCAGAGCCCTGGCCTTGCTGCGCTAGCCTTTCGCCACCGCATCGAACAGCGCGAGCCTGCGCAGCAGCGCCGGCATGTCGTGCAGCGCGATCATGGTCGGCCCGTCGCTCGGCGCATGGTCCGGATCGGGATGCGCCTCGATGAACAGCGCCGCGACCCCGACCGCGAGCGCCGCGCGGGCGAGCACGGGGGCGAACTCGCGCTGCCCGCCGGATGCGCCGCCGAGCCCGCCAGGCTGCTGGACGGAGTGCGTGGCGTCGAACACCACCGGGCAGCCGGTGCGCGCGAGGATCGGCAGGGCGCGCATGTCGCTGACAAGGGTGTTGTAGCCGAAGCTGGCGCCGCGCTCGGTGAGCAGGATGCGGGTGTTGCCGGTGGCCGCGATCTTGGCGGCGACGTTGGCCATGTCCCAGGGCGCCAGGAACTGGCCCTTCTTGACGTTGATGGCGGCGCCGGTCTCGCCGGCGGCGACCAGCAGGTCGGTCTGGCGGCACAGGAACGCCGGGATCTGCAGGATGTCGACGGCCGCCGCGACGGGCGCGCAGTGGGCGGCCTCGTGCACGTCGGTGAGCACGGGGATGCCCAGGCGCTCGCGGATGCGCGCGAGGATCTCCAGCCCTGCCGCGAGCCCGACTCCGCGCGCCGCGCCGCCGCTGGTGCGGTTGGCCTTGTCGTAGCTGCTCTTGAACACCAGCGGGATGCCGAGCGCGCGGGTCATTTCCAGGAGCGCCGCGGCGACCTCGGTGGCGTGGGCCTCGCTCTCGATCTGGCAGGGGCCGGAGATGAGCACGAACGGCTGGTCGTTGCCGAAGGTCACGGGCGCGGTGTCGGGCCCGACGGTGACGGCGCGGGCCGGGGCGAGGGTCATGGCGGAGGCTCCGGGGTCGCTGGCGCGCAGGCGGGCGCGGGAGTGGAAGGAGGCGCCCGGCCCCGCGGTCCGGCGGGCCGGCCGGGGATCAGGGCGGTGCGGCGTGCGCGGGCGCGGCGGCGGTCTGGACGACGGGAACCGCGGCCTCGTTGCGGCGCAGCGGCGGCAGCGTCCAGGGCGGGTCGTAGAACCACGAGACGGGCTCGCCCGCCGCGGACCAGTCGCTGGCGGCAAGGCTCGCGCGCAGGCGCTGCCGGGCCCGGGCGACGGCATCGGCGCCGGTCGACCCGGTGTAGCGCAGCACCGCCACGGTCTCCGCCGGAACGGGCACGA
>CAXSER010000413.1:0-2844 GCA_964236315.1 uncultured Acetobacteraceae bacterium
GGGGGGGGGGGGGGGGGGGGGGGGGGGGGGGGTTCGGGGGGGGGGGGTGGGGGGGGGGGGGGGGGGGGGGGGGGGCGGCCGGGGGGGGGGGGGGGGGGGGGCGATCCAGGGGCGGACGGGGCGGCGGCCGACGCGGGCGGGGCGGCCGATGTGGCGGCGGTGCCGTACGCGGGGTACGAGCGCGTGGTGGACGCGGAGGCGCTGGCGGAGTGGGTGGCGCAGGCGCGGGCGGCGGGGCTGGTCGCGGTGGGGCTGGAGACCGACGGGCGGCCGCCGCTGCGCGCGACGCTGCTGGGGGTTTCGCTGGCGGTGGCGCCCGGTCGGGCGTGCTACGTGCCGATGCGCCACCAGGCGGCGCCGGTGGTGGTCGCGAAGCCGGTCGCGGAGCCGAAGCGGGGGAAGGGGAAGGCGCTGGCGGCGGTCGATCCGCTGGTGGCGGAGGCGCTGGCGGCGGGCGGGGGCGTGGCGGACGGGCCGGATGTGGACGCGGGTGCGGCGGGTGGCAGCGGGTTGCCGGGCGGGAGTGACGCGGCGGCTGCGGGAGATGCGACGGCCGCGGCCGGGGACGATGCGGCGGGCGGGGATGGCGGGTCGGGCGGGGATGACGCCGCGGACGGGGCGGATGTGACGGCGGGTGGCGGCGATGCGTCCGTGCCGGTTTCGGACGGGACGGGGGGGATCGAGGCGGGGGGGATCGAGGAGGGGCGGATCGAGGCGGGGCAGCTCGGGGCGGAGGCGGTGTTCGCGGCGCTGCGCGGGCTGCTGGGCGACGCGTATGTGCTCAAGGTGATGCACAACGCGAAGGCGGCGCTGCTGCTGCTGGCGCGCGAGGGGGTGGGGGAGGTCGCGTCGGTCGACGACGTGGCGCTGATGTCGTACTCGCAGGACGCGGGGCGGCACGGGCACGGCATCGAGGAGCTGGCGCGGCTGCACCTGGGGCACGCGACGGTGGCGCTCGACGCGGTCACCGGGACGGGGCGGGCGCGGCTGCCGCTGGCGCAGTCGCCGGCGGACAGGGTCGCGGCGTACGCGGGGGAGGCGGCGGACGTCACGTTGCGTCTGTGGCACGCGCTGCGGCCGGCGTTGCGGGTGCACAAGGCGCTGGCGCTGTACGAGCAGGTCGAGCGGCGCATGGTGCCGGTGCTGGCGCGCATGGAGGAGGCGGGCATCCGCGTCGACGGCGAGGAGCTGCGGCGCATGTCGGTCGACTTCGGGGAGCGGATGGCGGCGCTGGAGGGGCAGGTTCACGGGCTCGCCGGGCGGCCGTTCGCGCTGGGGAGCCCGAAGCAGCTGGGCGAGATCCTGTTCGACGAGATGAAGCTGCCCGGCGGCAAGCGGACGGCGAGCGGGGCGTGGAGCACCGATGTCGTGGCGCTGCAGACGCTGTCCGAGCAGGGGCTGGAGCTGCCGACGCGGCTGCTGGAGTGGCGGCAGATCGCCAAGCTGAAGTCGACATACGCCGATGCGCTGGTGGCGGAGATGGATGCGGGGACGGGGCGTGTTCATACCAGCTTCGCAATGACGGCGACGAGCACGGGGCGGCTGTCGTCGAACGACCCGAACCTGCAGAACATCCCGATCCGGACGGAGGAGGGCGGGCGCATCCGGCGCGCGTTCGTGGCGGCGGACGGGCATGTCCTGGTGAGTGCCGACTATTCCCAGATCGAGCTGAGGCTGCTGGCGCATGTGGCGGACATCCCGGCGCTGCGCGACGCGTTCGCGACGGGGCAGGACATCCATGCGCGCACCGCGAGCGAGGTGTTCGGGGTGCCGATGGCGCAGATGGACGCCGCCACGCGCAGGCGGGCGAAGGCGATCAACTTCGGCATCATCTACGGGATCAGCGCGTTCGGGCTGGGGCGGCAGCTCGGCATCGATCCGGGGGAGGCGCGGGTGTACATCGCCGCGTATTTCGCGCGCTACCCGGGCATCCGCGACTACATGGAGCGGACCAAGGAGGAGGCCAGGCGGCTGGGCTACGTGCTGACGCCGTTCGGGCGGCGGTGCTGGGTGCAGGGGATCGCGGACCGCAACATGCAGCGGCGCTCGGGGGCGGAGCGGCAGGCGATCAACGCGCCGCTGCAGGGGGGCGCCGCCGACGTGATCAAGCGGGCGATGGTGCGGCTGCCGGCGGCGATGGCGGAGGCGGGGCTGGCCTCGCGGATGCTGCTGCAGGTGCACGACGAGCTGCTGTTCGAGTCGCCCGCGGGAGAGGCCGACGCGATGGCGGCGGTGGCGAAGCGGGTGATGGAGGCCGCGGTGGTGCTGTCGGTGCCGCTGGTGGTGGAGACGGGGCAGGGGCGGAGCTGGTCGGAGGCGCACTGAACGCCGCGAAGGAAGGCCGGAGGCGCCGCCAAAGGCTCGTCTTCGGAAACGTCTTCGAGGGTCCGGGGTCTTACGTGTGCAGGTCCAGGGGCGCTGCCCCTGGCGGGTCCAGGGCAGCGCCCTGGCCTTTCTTCCTTCCGGGGGCGTGATGGACGACGCGGCGTGGCTGCCCCGTGTGCTGGGGGTGGCGTACCTGGTGCTGGGGCTGGCGGCGGTGGTGGTGCTGGCGCGGCTGGTGCCGCCGTTCCAGAACCCGGACGAGCTGTCGCACGTGCTGCGCGCCGAGCAGGTGGAGCAGGGGCAGGTGCTGGGGCGCAGGTTCGCGGGGGCGCAGCGGGCGGCGGCGGGCGGGTTCCTCGATGGCGGGGCGCTGTCGGTGTACGCGGTGTTCGAGCCGCTGGTGTTCCAGCCGCAGCATCGCGCGACGGCGGGGATGTTCGAGCTCGCGGACACGGTGCGCTGGGGGGGCGGGCGGTGGTGGCAGGAGTTCGACAACACCGCGGTGTATCCGCCGTTCCT
>CAXSER010000414.1:0-2834 GCA_964236315.1 uncultured Acetobacteraceae bacterium
CGAGGGCTTCGGTGGCGCCGGCGTCGGCGGCGGGGACGTGCAGCCGGCTCCGCCGCGCCAGCGGGGCGAGGGCGCGCGCGGTGGTCAGGAAGACCTCGGCGTCGGCCTGGCGGCTGGGCAGGGGGTTCTCGAAGGCGAACAGGATTTCCATCGCGGCGTGCTCCCTTAGCGCGGAGGGGCGGCCGTGAACAGCGCAAGGCCAGGGCTCCGCCCTGGACCCGCCAGGGCGAGCCGCCCTGGACCGGCCTCGCCTAGGGAAGGCGATCCAAGGGCCCGGCCCTTGGCGGAGTTTGAGGCCCATGCTTGAAGGCGGGGCCTCAACCTTGCTTCCCGTCGAGCCCCGGCACGCACTCCGCCGCCAGCGCGCTGTAGAGCTGGTGGCCGCGGCGGGCGAGCACGCTCTCCGGGCCGATGCGCGCCACGAGGTCGCGGGTGCGCACCGACGCGTACCAGTGGGCGACGCGGGTGTCGGGCAGGAGCGCCTGGTCGAGCCGCACGGTGCGGCTGGTGCGGAACCAGTGCTCGGAGATCTCCGGCGGCAGCGGCGAGAACACGTGCGGCGGGTGCACGACGAGCGCGCCCGTGCCGTGCGGCGTGGCGAGCACCTGCTGGAGCAGCGCCGGGCCGAGGGCGGTGCGGCTTGCGAGGCCGGCGTCGGGCAGGGCGGCCATGGCGCGCAGGCAGGCGGCCAGCAGCGGCGCGCCCGGCCCTGCGCCCATCGCGGCGTTGTTGAGGGCGCGGGCGTAGCGGTGCTCGATGCGGCGGAAGCCGCGCCAGCCGCCGGGCGCGCGGCGCAGCGCCTTGCGGGCGAGGTCGAGCGCGACGTGGCGGGCCAGCAGCGCCGGGGAGCGCGAGTCGCGCACGGACTGCGGCCAGACGATGAACTCGGAGGCCACGAACTGGCGGGCCTCGCACAGGGGGCGCAGCGGGGCCACGGTCAGGGTGTCGAGGTCGAGGTAGATCCCGCCGTCGCGGTGCAGGATCGCCGCGCGCAGCAGGTCGGCGCGCATCACCGGCCGCTCCAGTCGCTCGTACAGCCGCGCCAGCCGGTCGCCGAGGCCGAGGGCGCGGCCGCAGGCGTCGAGGCAGGCGAGCGGGTCGGTGCGCCGCAGCCGGATCGCGGGGGTGCGCAGCAGGGCGCGCACGGGTGCGTCGTCGGCGAGGGCGTCGGTGTGGTGGAGCGTGACCTCGTCCAGGCCGGCGCGGGCGGCGGCGGAGAGCACGGCAAAGGCGTAGGCCCAGGGGAGGCTCTGGCCGATCCAGCAGAAATGCAGGCGCGGGGGAATCGGCATCAGCAGGCAAGGCCAGGGCTCTGCCCCATGTCCTGGAAGCGGGGACCCGCCAGGGCGAGCCGCCCTGGACCGGCATCTGGAAGAGGAGACTCCGAACCCAATGATGGGTTTCCAAAGGCGAGCCTTTGGCGGGGTCCAGGGGCAGAGCCCCCGGCCTTGCTTCCTTCGGTCAGCGCGGCAGCACCGAGTAGAGCGTGCTGTGCTCGTTGTGCCACTGCGCGACGAGGCGCGGGTTGCGGTATCCCTGCGGCAGGGCGGTGTTGATCAGCCACAGGTCGTCGATGCCGTCGAACGGCGCGGCGGCGAGGGCGTCCTCGATGGTCGGGCGCCTGAAGGCGACGCCGCCGCAGTTCGCGGGCCAGACGTACTGGGAGGGGTCGTCGAAGAACGCCGGGGACGGGCGGTAGAGGATCTGCAGCAGGTGGGCGCCGTCCACGTCCCACTGCGAGTTGGTCCAGCTGCGGCGGAACACGATCGCCAGGTCGCCGACGTGGTCGAGGCGGTCGCCGCGCCAGTTGCGGGCGAAGCTGCACTCCCGGGTGTCGAGCACGAGGACGCGGCTGTGCTCGGGGATGTGGGGGAGTGCGGCCATCTCCGAGCGGTAGCTGGCGTCGTAGGCGACGAAGCCCGCGGCGGTGACGGCGAGGCGCAGGGCGAGCAGGGCCAGGCCGGAGGCGGCGACGGCGCGGGCCAGGTGCCGGTTGGTGCGGCTCCAGTCCTGGGTGGCGAAGGCGAGCATGGGCAGCAGGGGCAGCAGTCGCTCGTCGGCGTAGCTGGAGCCGCTGAGCGAGGAGGGGGTGACCAGGAACAGCACGACGAGCGCGACCAGGGCGGGCACGACGGCGGGGTGCGGCCGGGCGTGGCGCCGCCAGCCGACGATGAACACGGCGCAGGCCAGCACGATGGAGCCCACGTCGAGCGCCATGTCCTGGTCGCGCAGCAGCATCAGGATGGCGTCGGCCTTGGCGCGCAGGCTGATGTGGTTGCGGCCCGCGAACGAGCTGGCGTCGAGCCGCCACGCCACGAGGATGGGCAGCGCGCACAGCAGCGGGCGGACGCGGCGCAGCAGGGCCGCGAGCCGCCGCCAGCCGTCGCGGGTGCGCACCAGCGCGAGGGCGCGCAGGCCGCCGAGCGGGGCCAGCTCGCGCGAGCCCACGAACATCACGAACAGGCAGCCGGCGACGACGTGGCACAGGAACAGCAGGGGGACGACGAGCCAGGCGGCGGCCTCGCGCAGGCGGGGTCGGGAGTCGAGGCGGATCCAGGCCGACAGGCCGAGCAGGGCGCCGGCGACGCCGAGCATGTAGTTGAGGAACCCGTAGCTCATCGGGTAGCAGCCGACGAACACCAGCGCCCAGGGGACGGCGGCCGCGCCGCGCGGGTTGAGCGTGCGCGCGAGCAGCAGGATGCCGGCGGCGAGCAGGGGCGGGACGGCCGCGGCGGTGACGCGGTAGGCGAGCGGCACGCCGAGCGCGCCCTGCAGGGCGGCGACGACCAGGTCGGCGCCGAGGTTGGGCACCAGGTGCCAGCGGAACGCCATGA
>CAXSER010000415.1:0-2822 GCA_964236315.1 uncultured Acetobacteraceae bacterium
AAGCTGTCGTAGTTGTCGATGAGGAGGATCATGCCCAGACCTTGGTTACGCCCTGCCGGACGGTCAACCACGCAGGCAACGCCATGTCGCCTGTTGGCTACCCTCGGGCCAGCTTGGCCAGCAACGCCGTCACGTCCGGCCGCACCGCCAGGAGGTCGTCCAGCACGAACGGACACGCACCGGGCGCGGGACCCGTCCCGGTCCCGTCCTGCATCCCGGTCCGATAGAGCGCATCGGCATACAGCTCGCCCAGCTCGATCCTCTGCCGCATGGACGGGCTGAACGCGTCCCGCGCATCCGTGAGGAAGCCGGCCAGCTCGCCCTGCCAGTGCGCCGCCGCCTGGCTGTCCGGCGCCGCGTGCAGCTTCAGCAGATGCACCAGCGCCTGCCGCAGCAGGCTCCGGCACGCCCGCAGCTCCGACAGCCCCACGTCCGCCACCTCCTCGATCACGTGCGCCCAGTCCACCGGCTCGTTCGGAAGCTCACCCGCCGCCACGCGCCGCAGCAGCTCCGCCTGCTTCTCCGCCCAGGCCAGCGCATCGCGCTCATACAACCCGTCCGGCATGGATCCGTCCCCCGCTCACCCGCCGCGAACCCTAGACCCGCCCTCGCCCGCCCGTCGCGTCCCCCGAACCAGGTCCAGGTTTCCAAAGGCGAGCCTTTGGCGGAGTTTGAGGCAGAGCCTCAACCTTCCTTCCTGAACCTCACCCCGCCGCGAACCTGACCGCCTCCTCCGCCGCCCGGAACAGCGCCCGCGACTTCTGCCGCGTCTCCTCGAACTCCCCCGCCGGCGTGCTGTCCGCGACCACGCCGCCCCCGGCCTGCACGTGCATCACCCCGTCCTTCACCACGGCCGTGCGCAACCCGATGCACGTGTCCATCGTCCCGTCCGGCGCGAAATACCCGATGCACCCCGCGTAGATCCCCCGCCGCACCGGCTCCAGCTCCTCGATGATCTGCATCGCCCGGATCTTCGGCGCCCCCGTGAGCGTGCCCGCCGGAAACCCCGCGACCAGCGCCTCGATCGCATCGACCCCCGGCCGGGCCTCCCCCTCCACCGTCGACGAGATGTGCATGACGTGGCTGAACCGCTCGATGGCGAAGCTCTGCGTCACCCGCACCGTCCCGATCCTCGCGACCCGCCCCACGTCGTTGCGCCCGAGGTCGACCAGCATCAGGTGCTCCGCCCGCTCCTTCGGGTCGCTGAGCAGGTCCGCCTCCAGCGCCGCGTCCTCCTCCGGCGTCGCCCCCCGCGGCCGCGTCCCCGCCAGCGGCCGGATCGTCACCACCCCGTCGCGCAGCCGCACCAGCACCTCCGGCGACGCCCCCACGACCGCGAAATCCCCGAAGTCCAGGAAGAACAGGAACGGCGCCGGATTGATCCGCCGCAGCGCCCGGTACAGCGCGAACGGCGGCAACGCGAACGGCACGGAGAACCGCTGGCTCGGCACCACCTGGAACGCGTCGCCGGCCGCGATGTACTCCTGCATCCGCACGACCATCGCCTCGAACTGCGCCCGGCTCATGTTCGACACCGGCTCCGGCAGCGCCGGCAGCACCACCGCCGGCGCCGCCACCCCCATCGGCCGCGCCAGCGCCGCCCGCGCCCCCTCCAGCCGCGCCTCGCCCACCGCCCGTGCGTCCCCGGCCGAAACCCCCGCCTGCGGCCACACGGGTGCGGCCAGCGTCAGCTCGTCCCTCACCGTGTCGAACACCGCGAACAGCGTCGGCCGGAGCATCACCGCCTCCGGCACCCCCAGCACCTCGACGTTCTTCGTGTCGAGCCGCTCCATCTGCCGCACCATGTCGTAGCCGAGATACCCGACCAGCCCCCCGATCATCGGCGGCAGCCCCGCCGGCACGGTCAGCCGCGTCTCCCCCAGCAGCGCCCGCAACGCGTCGAGCGGCTTGCCCTCCTGCGCCACGAACGCGTGCGGCGCCGCCAGCGCGTCCCGGTTGATCTCCGCCACCCCGTCGCGGCACCGCCACACCAGGTCCGGCGCCATGCCGATGATCGAGTAGCGCCCCCGCGACGCCCCGCCCTCGACGCTCTCCAGCAGGAAGCTGTTCGCCTGCCCGTGCGCCAGCTTGAGGAAGGCCGCCACCGGCGTCAGCAGGTCCGACACCAGGCTGCTCCACAGCAGCGCGCCCTGGCCGCTCTCGTACGCCTGCGTGAAATCGTCCATGAGCCCGGCCCCCAAGCACAAGACAGCAAGGCCAGGGCTCTGCCCTGGACCCGCCAGGGCGAGCCGCCCTGGACCTGCCTCCGTTAGACAAGCGCAGGGCGCAGGGCAATCTCCCGCGCCGCTCAGGCGAACACGCCGCCCGGCAGGCTCGCCACCCCGAGCAGCGTCACCTGCGTGCGGTCCGCGAAGGTGAGCACCACCCCGCCACTTCCCGCAGCCACCGACGGCGCCGCGGCGAACCCCTGCGCCGCGATCCGGTCCACGCCCGCGCGGAAGCCGTGCACCACCAGGCGGCCGCCGGACTGCCCGGCCTCCACCCCGATCAGCGCGGCGCCCGCGCCGGTGAACAGCTCCGCCGCGCCGCTGCCCACCCGGACGTAGGCCTCGCCCGCCCCGCCCAGGATCACGCCGCCGCCCGCGCCCGCGAAGATCGCGTCGGCCCCGGAGCCCGCCACGATCGTCGCGGCCCCGCTGCCCGCGACCACCACGTCGCGGCCGGACCCGGCCACGATCAGGTCCGCCCCGGAGCCGCCGAACAGCGTGTCGTCGCCGCTCGCCGCCGCTCCGGTCAGCGTCTCGTTGCCCCCCGACGCCGCGAGCACGTCGTCCAGCCCGCCCGTCGCCACCAGCAGGTCG
>CAXSER010000416.1:0-2819 GCA_964236315.1 uncultured Acetobacteraceae bacterium
TCCTCCCCGGGCCCGCGCCGGCGCGCTCCCGCAGCCGCCGCGACGTCCGGCAGCGCGGGGGCCGAGTCGAGGCGCAGCGTCTCGCCCAGCAGCCGCCCGGCCAGGGCGGGCAGCAGCGGACGCAGCTCCGGCGTCTCGACCACGCTGGCGCCGGGCGCGTTGACCATGGCGACGCGCCCGGCGCGGATCGCCTGCAGCAGGCCCGGCACGCCCAGCATCGAGTCCGAGCGCAGCTCCAGCGGGTCGGTGAAGTCGTCGTCCATGAATCGCAGCAGCACGTCGATGCGCTGCAGCGAGGACAGCGTCTTGAGGTGCACCCGCCCGTCGCGCACCGTGAGGTCGCCGCCCTCCACCAGCGTGGCGCCGAGCTGGCGGGCGAGGAACACGTGCTCGAGGAACGACGGCGCGAACTGCCCGGGCGTGAGCAGGGCGATGCGCGCGGGCCCGCCGTCCTCGCGCGCCGGCGCCAGCGCCGCAAGCCGGGCCTGCCACATCTCGAAGAACGGCTCCAGCCGCCGCACCGCGGTGGCGCGGAACAGCTCGGGGACGGTGCGCACCAGCACGCCACGGTTCTGCAGCGCCGCCCCGATGCCGCCGGGCGCCTGCAGCCGGTCCGCCGCCACGCGCCAGGCCCCGTCCGGCAGCCGCACCAGGTCGGCCGCGTAGGTGTGCACGTAGGCGCCGCCGGCGGGCGGCACGTCGCAGCACGGCCGCAGGAAGCGCGGGTTGGCGTAGACGAGGTGCGCGGGCACCAGGCCCTCGGCGAGCAGGCGGCGCGGGCCGTACAGGTCGGCCGCGACGGCGTCGAGCAGGCGGGCGCGCTGGTCCAGCCCGGCGGAGAGCATCTCCCACTCCGCTGCCGGCAGCAGCATCGGGATGGGGCACAGCAGCGGCGCGGCCAGCGGCTGCGCGCCGGTGCCGGGGTAGGCGATGCCGGTCTCGGCGAACTGGCGCGAGACGCGGGCGGCTCGGGCGGCGAACACGCCGTCGGGCAGCGCGTGCAGCGTGCCGATCAGCGCAGACCAGGCGGGGCGCAGGCCGCCGCCGCCGGTGACCATCTCGTCGAACTCCGGCGCGAACCCGGCGGCCGCGTCGACCTGTGCGCCGGGCGCCGGGGGGAGGGAGACGAAGCCGGTGTCGTCGCGCTGCACGTGGGGCTGTCCCTTGTCCAATCGTCGCCGCGGACCGGAGCGCGTGGCAGCGCGCGCGAACCGTGCCGCCAGGCCGGAACCGCGGGCTTCCTGCGGGGATGCGCCACCGGCGGCGACGCGCGCGGACTGTGACGCGCCGCGGGCCGGCTGCGCAAGCGGCCGCCCCCGCAATCCGCCTCCAGCCCCGGCCAGGTTCCCAGAGGCGAGCCTCTGGCGGAGCTCGAGGCAGAGCCTCGACCTTGCTGACCTTTGGCGGAGCCGCGACCCCGCCCGCCGCCGCGCTCAGTAGGTCGGGATCACCCACGGCACGAGGTACTGCTCGATCACCACGATGACGCCGAGTATCACGGTGAGCACGATGCTGTGCCAGAACGTCCGTGCGAGCACCGCGCCCTCCTGGCCGCGCAGGTTGGTGACGGAGACGCCGGTGGCGATGTTCTGCGGCGAGATCATCTTGCCCATCACGCCGCCCGAGGAATTGGTGGCCGCGATCAGCAGCGGGTTGAGCCCGAGCTGGTTGGCGGCCACGACCTGCAGGTTGCCGAACAGGGCGTTGCCCGAGGTGTCGCTGCCCGACAGGAACACCGCGACCCAGCCGAGGAACGCCGAGACCAGCGGGAACACCGGCCCGACCGAGGCCACGCCCAGGCCCAGCGTGTAGGTCATGCCCGAGTAGTTCATCACGAACGCCAGCGCCACGATCAGCGCGACCGTGAGGATCGCGAGCCTGGTCTGGCGCAACGTGGTCGCGGCACAGGCGAGGAAGCGCGCCGGCCCCACGCCGCACAGCGCCGCGGTGACGATGGCCGCGAGCAGGATCGCGGTGCCGGTGGCCAGCGGCTGGAAGTCCCACACCGCCGCATACGGCTTGTCGCCGTACAGCGTGATGGCGACGGCGTTGTTCAGGCCGGGCCAGTTGAACTTCTGGTCGCCGTTGAGGAACACCTTGAAGTGGGTCCACACGATGACGATCACCGAGACCACGATCCACGGCAGCCAGCCCTGCCAGCCCGACAGCTTGCCCGGGGTGTGCAGCAAGGAGGCGTTGATCGCGTACTCGGGGTCCGGCGCCGGCTGCCACACCTGGAGGAAGGCGATGGTGGCGACCAGCGAGACCATCGAGGACAGCACGTCGGTCAGCCGGTAGTCGATCAGGTTCGACGCCGCGAACTGCGCGAAGCCGAAGCTGCCGCCGGCGACCAGCAGCATCGGCCACAGCGCCGCGACCGAACGCCGGCCGCCGTACATCGCCATCACGTAGAACGGCAGGATCAGCGCCATGATCGGCAGCTGTCGCCCGATCATGGCTCCGAGCGCCGTGTCGGGCAGGTGGGTGACGACGCCCAGCACGGTGACGGGCACGCCGAGCGCGCCGAACGCCACCGGCGCGGTGTTGAAGATCAGCGTGAAGGTCAGCGCCTCCAGCGGCGGGTAGCCCACCAGGATCAGAAGCGACGAGGTGATGGCGACCGGCGTGCCGAAGCCGGAGATGCCCTCCAGCAGGGCGCCGAAACAGAAGCCGATCACCACCAGCACCACGCGCCGGTCGTTGGGCAGGCTGGCCAGCACCCAGTCGCGGAACGCGTCGAAGCGCCCGGACACCACGGCGATGTTGTAGAGCAGCAGGGCGTTGATCACGATCCACATCACCGGCCACAGCGCGAACAC
>CAXSER010000417.1:0-2818 GCA_964236315.1 uncultured Acetobacteraceae bacterium
GCCGCCGACCGCAGCTTCATCGCCATGGTCAGCCAGGGCGGCATGTTCGAGGTCAAGGCCGGCCAGCTCGGCGCCGAGCAGGGCGCCACGCAGGACCTGCGCGACCAGGGCACCACGGAGGCGCACGACCACCAGCTGGTCGGCGACAAGCTGCGCTCGATCGCGACCGCGGCCGGCATCGACATCGGCGACACCCTGAACGCGCAGTTCCAGAGGAAGCTGGACGCGCTCAAGGCGCTGTCCGGCGAGGCGTTCGACGCCGCGTACCTGCGCGACATGGAGGACATCCACGCCAAGGACGGCGCCGCCTTCCTCAAGGAGTCCACCGCCGGCAGCAACCCGCAGCTCAAGGCGTTCGCCGCCGAGACGCACCGCATCGTCGAGCGCCACATCGGCGAGCTGAGGGCCATCGGCCCCACCGGGCGCTGACCCTTTCCTTGTCACGCCGGTCCAGGGACGGCTCCCTCCGGTGGCCTTCCCGACGATCCCGGCGGATCGTCGGACCCTCTGGCCACCTCCGCCTGGCGGGTCCGGGCAGGACGCGGCCTTGCTCCCTGCCGCGCGCTCCCCGTTGCCATCGCCCGCCCGCCGCCTCTAGATCGCTGGGCCGCCGCCCCTGACGGCCGAGTGTCCGGAGTCTTCGCGCGATGCCCCGAGCCCTGCTGAGCGCCCTGCTGGTCCTGTCCGCCCTCGGCGCGGCCCCGGCGCGGGCCGAGGAGCGCGTGCTCAACGTCTACAACTGGTCCGACTACATCGGCGCCGACACCATCGCGCGGTTCGAGCACGCGACCGGCATCACCGTGCACTACGACGTCTACGACTCCAACGAGGTGCTGGAGGCCAAGCTGCTGGCCGGGCACTCCGGCTACGACCTGGTGGTGCCGAGCGCCGAGCCGTTCCTCGCGCGCCAGATCAAGGCCGGCGTGTACCGCACGCTCGACCGCGCGCGCATCCCGAACTGGGGCAACCTCGACCCCGCGATGCTGGCCCAGGTGGCGGGCGCGGACCCGGGCAACGCGCACGCCGCGATCTGGGCGTGGTCGACCACCGGGCTGGGGGAGAACGTGGCCAAGGTCCGCGCGGCGCTCGGCCAGGACGCGCCGCTGGACAGCCTGGCCCTGCTGTTCGACCCGAAGAACGCCGCGAAGCTCAGGGATTGCGGCATCACGATGCTGGACACGCCGTCCGAGGTGGTGCCGGTGGCGCTGCGCTACCTGGGGCTCGACCCCGCGTCGCAGGACCTGGGCGACCTGAAGCGCGCGCAGGCGCTGCTGATGTCGGTGCGGCCGTTCGTGCGCTACTTCCATTCGTCCCAGTACATCAACGACCTGGCGAACGGCGGGGTGTGCCTGTCGCTGGGGTTCTCCGGCGACGTGCTGATCGCGGCGCAGCGGGCGCACGACGCGGGAGGCGGCGTCGTGGTCGAGTACCACCTGCCGCGCGAGGGCACGATCGAGTCGTTCGACATGATGGCGATCCCCGCCGACGCGCCGCACCCAGAGGCGGCCGAGGCGTTCATCGACTTCGTGCTGCAGCCCGACGTGATGGCGGGGATCAGCAACACCGTGTCGTACGCCAACGGGGTGCCGGCGACGAAGCCGCTGCTGCGCCCGGCGCTGGCGGACAACCCGAACGTGTTCCCGGGGCCGGCGATGGCCGCGAAGCTGTTCGCCGGCAGCGAGGTCGGCGCGCGCTACGAGCGGGAGCGCACGCGGGCGTGGACCAGCGTGACCACGGGGCACTGATGGCGGCTTCGAAGCAGGCAAGGCCAGAGGCGCTGCCTCTGGACGCAGCCAAAGGCTCGCCTTTGGAAACCTCGACGGGGCCGGCGGCACCTCCCTGTTCTTCCTTGGGTGTGCGGGTCTGGGGGCGCTCGCCCCCAGCGGGTCCAGGGCAGGGCCCTGGCCTTGCCTGCTTCGGCGCTCCCTGATGCCCCAGCCCTGCGTGGTGATCGAGGCCGCGAGCAAGCGCTACGGCGACGTGGCCGCCGTGGACCGGGTGAGCCTGGAGATCGCCGCCGGCGAGCTGTTCGCGCTGCTGGGCGGCTCGGGCTCGGGCAAGACGACGCTGCTGCGCATGGTGGCCGGGTTCGTGGAGCCGAGCTCCGGGCGGATCGCGATCGACGGCGTGGACATGGCGGGGGTGCCGCCGCACCGGCGCCCGGTAAACATGATGTTCCAGAGCTACGCGCTGTTCCCGCACATGAGTGTCGCGCGCAACATCGGCTACGGGCTGCGCCAGTCCGGGGTGCGCGGGGCGGAGCTGGCGCGGCGCGTGGACGAGGCGCTGGCGCTGGTGCAGCTCGGGGGGTTCGGGGGGCGCAGGCCGGACGAGCTGTCGGGGGGGCAGCGGCAGAGGGTGGCGCTGGCGCGCAGCCTGGTGATGCGGCCCCGCGTGCTGCTGCTCGACGAGCCGATGGGGGCGCTGGACCGCAAGCTGCGCGAGGAGACGCGGCGCGAGCTGGTGGCGATCCAGCGGCAGGTGGGCATCACCTTCCTCATGGTCACCCACGACCAGGAGGAGGCGATGGGCATGGCGGACCGCATCGCGGTGATGCACGCGGGGCGGATCGCGCAGCTCGGGACCCCGGTGTCGCTGTACCGGCGGCCGACGAGCCGGCTGGTGGCGGAATTCGTGGGCTCGGTGAACCTGCTGGCGGGGCGGGTGGCGCAGTCGGGGCCGCAGGGGTGCGTGGTGGAGAGCGAGCACGCGGGGCTGCTGCACGCGCCGGCGACGGAGGTCGCCGCGGGGCAGTCGGTGTGGGTGGCGCTGCGGCCGGAGGACGTGCGCCTCGTGCGCGAGGGCGACGCGGCGGCGG
>CAXSER010000418.1:0-2817 GCA_964236315.1 uncultured Acetobacteraceae bacterium
GGCGGCCTCCAGGTCGCGGCCGCGCACGGGCGGCAGCTCCTCGGGCGGCAGGTCCACGAGGTAGGTCAGGACGCCGTCGGGGGTCGCACGGACCTGGACGGCGGAACGGGGCAGGGTGCGCATGGAGCGGCGGACTATGGCCGAGGTGGCGGCGGAGTGCCACAGCAAGCAAGACCGGGCCCTCCCTCCGCTGCCCAATCCGCCGACCCAGGCGGGTCGTCGGAGCCTTCGGGCAGCTACGCCCGGACCCGCCCCTGCTTCAAGGCGGGGGCGAGCCGCCCTGGACTGGCTTCCTCAAGCAGGGCCGGTCCAGGGCGGCTCGCCCTGGCGGAGTTCGAGGCAGAGCCTCAACCTTCCTTCTCCAGCCCCACCAGAGTGTCCGGCGTGTCGAAGTCGCGCAGCACGGCGTCCTCGCCGATCTCGACCTCGACGGCGTGCTCCGCCCGCGCGGCCAGCAGGGAGCGGGCGCCGACGTCGCCGGTGACCGCGGCGATGTCGGCGAACCAGCGGCGGCCCCACAGCATCGGGTTGCCCTGCTTGCCGCGGAACGTCGGCAGCACGATCGTGCGGCCCTCGTCGGGGTCGTAGGCTGCGAGGAGGCGGTCCAGCATCCGCGCGGTGACCAGCGGCATGTCGCCCAGGCACACCAGCGCGGCGTCGACGTCCCCGGGCAGGGCGGCGAGGCCGGCGCGCAGGCTGGCGGACAGGCCGTCGCCGTAGTCCGCGGCGTGGACGAGGCGCACCGGGCGGCCGGCGAGCGCCTGCTCGACCTCGGCGGCCTGGTGGCCGAGCACGACGAGGACGGGGCGCGCGCCGCTGCCCAGCGCCTGGTCGACGACGCGGGTCACCATCGCCCGGCCGCCGGCGGACGCGATCAGCAGCTTGTTGCGCGGGGCCATGCGGCGCGACCGGCCGGCGGCCAGCACGATCGCGGCGACGCGCGGCCGTGCCGACGGGGCGGGGGGTGGCGGGGTCGCGGCGGAGGGAGTCTCGGTGGCGGGGCCGGAGGCGCGGACGCGGGGCAGGGGGCGGTTGTCCGCCTCCTTGAGCAGGCCGCCGACGCCGGTGCGCGCGATCCAGGCGGCGTCGGCCGGGACGCCGGCGAAGATGCGCCACAGCGCCCAGTCGATGCCGTTGAGCCGCGGGCTGCGCGCGCATCCCGGCAGCACCAGCGCCGGCAGCGGGCCGATGCGGCCGAGGCAGAGCAGGTTGCCGGGGTCGACGGGCATGCCGAAGTGCAGGATCTCGCCGCCGGCCTCGACGATGCCGGCGGGGGCCACGTCGCGCCGGTCCACCACCGCGGAGGCCCCGGCCACCAGCAGCAGCTCCGCGCCGGCGCCGATCAGCCGGCCCAGTGCGGCCGCGATCGGGCCGGCGGCGTGGGCGCAGCGCTCCGGCGGCAGCAGCGTGCCGGTCAGCGCGCGCACGCGGGCCTCCGTGGCCTCCACCGTGCCGTCGAGCACGCTGGCGCGGGTGCCGGGCAGCTCGGTCAGCACCAGGCCGGCGCGCAGGGGGCGGAACGGGGCAAGGCGCAGCGCGCCGCCGGCGCCGGACCGGCCGGAGCCGGGGGACTGGCGCGCGAGCTGCTCGGCGATCGCCAGGGTGTGGCCGGGCACGGCGAACGGGATGACCTTCACGGTAGCGAGCATGTCGCGCGCGGCCACCGGGGTCGCGTCGGGCAGGGTGCCGACGGTGAGCGACTCGTCGACGGCGTTGAGGCGGTGGATGCGGGCCGCATCCACCAGCAGCAGGCCGGGGGCCTCGGCGAGCAGGTTGACGCGGCCGGTGGCCGCCCGGGTTCGCCCGACGAGCGGCGAGAGCAGGGCCTCGGCGAGGCGGTCGGCGGCCTGGTCCTCGCCGACGTCGCCGACCTCCAGGCGCGCGGCGATCACCGTGTCGTGGCCGTGCTCGCGCAGCACGGCGAGGGCGGCGGCGTCGAGCACCTGGCCCTTGCGCAGCACCCGCTCGCCGCAGCGCTGGGTGTGGGCGAGCACCGCGCCGAGCGCGGCGTCGAGCGGCGTCGGGCCGAAGATCACCCGGCGCGGCCGCCTGCCGCCGAGGCACCCGCTCCGGGAAGGCCTGCGTTGGGGACGCCTGGCCCGGAGGCGGCGGCCACGTCGGGCAGGGTGTCGGCGACGGGCACGCCGCTCGCGGCCTCGCCCACGCCGGCCTCGTCGCGGATGCGCGCGGGCGTCACCTCGTCGGCGCGGCCCGGGGCCACCGCGCGCCGGCGTGCCTGCACCAGCTGTGCCGCGATCGACAGGGCGATCTCGGCCGAGGTGACGGCGGCGATGTCCAGCCCGACCGGGCCCTGGATGCGCGACAGCGCCGCCTCGCCGTGGCCCAGCGCGCGCAGCCGGTCGAGCCGCGCCGCGTGCGTCCTGCGCGAGCCCAGCGCGCCGATGCAGAACGCCTGCGAGCGCAGCGCCGCGTCGAGCGCGGGGTCGTCGAGCTTCGGGTCGTGGGTCAGCGTGACCACCGCGGTGCGGGCGTCCGGGCGCAGCGCCGCCAGCGCCTCGTCCGGCCAGTCGGTGGAGATCGCCACGCCGGGGAACCTCGCCTCGCTGGCGAAGGTGCTGCGCGGGTCGACCACCGTGACCGCGAAGTCCAGCGCCGCCGCCATCGGCACCAGCGCCTGCGCGATGTGCACCGCGCCCACCACGACCAGGCGCACCGGCGGGTTGAACGCCTGCAGGAACCACTCCTCCCCGGCCGCGCCGTCCGCGGCGCCGAGCGTCACCGTGCGGCAGGCGTCGTCGCGCAGCGCCGCCTCCGCCGCCTCGGCGAGCTGCGGCGCCAAGGCGGGCGCCTCAAGCC
>CAXSER010000419.1:0-2811 GCA_964236315.1 uncultured Acetobacteraceae bacterium
ACCTGGTGGTGAACGCGATCGGGGCGAAGGCGGTCGGCGAGATCGGCATCGTGGGCATGCCGGCGGCGATCGCCAACGCCGTGTATCACGCGACGGGCGTGCGGGTGCGGCACACGCCGATCGTGGTCGAGGACCTGCTGGGGTGAGGCAAGGCCGGGGCTCTGCCCTGGACCCGCCAGGGGCAGCGCCCCTGGACCGGCTTTTATGAGGAAGCTTCGGTGATGGTTTCCAAAGGCGAGCCTTTGGCGGAGTCCAGAGGCAGAGCCTCTGGCCTTGCTTCGTCGTGAAGGTCGTGGTGGTCGGCGCCCCGGTGGACGCCGGGGCGGGCCAGCGCGGCGCGGGGATGGGCCCGGTGGCGCTGCGGATCGCGGGGCTGGTCGAGGGCCTGCGCGAGCTGGGGATCGCGGTGGAGGACTGGGGGGACCTGGCGGTGCCGGAGCCCGTGGCGGTGGGCGGGGCGCTGCCGGAGGCGCAGGCGCGCAACCTCGGGCTGGTGGCGGCGTGGTCGCGGCTGCTGGCCGGGCGGGCGCAGGAGGCGATGCGGCAGGGCGCTGTGCCGGTGTTCCTGGGCGGGGACCACAGCCTGAGCATGGGGACCGTCACCGGGGTGGCGCGGCATGCGCGCGAGGCCGGGCGGCCGCTGGTGGTGCTGTGGCTGGACGCGCATGCGGACTTCAACACGCCGGACACCACGCCGTCGGGCAACATGCACGGCATGTCGGCGGCGCTGCTGTGCGGGGAGGCGGGGCTGGAGGCGGTGTTCGGCGAGGAGGGCGGGCCGCCGTGCCGGGTGGCGCCCGCAGACCTGCACCTGTTCGGGATACGCTCGGTGGACCGCGCGGAGCGGCAGACGCTGCGCGCGCGCGGCATCGACGTGGTGGACATGCGGGTGATCGACGAGTTCGGCGTGGCCGTGCCGCTGCGCCGCATCCTGGACAAGGCGGCGGCGGCGGGGGCGATGCTGCACGTCAGCCTGGACGTGGACTTCCTGGACCCGGTGCTGGCGCCGGGGGTGGGGACGACGGTGCCGGGGGGGGCGACGTACCGCGAGGCGCACCTGGTGATGGAGATGCTGCACGACTCGGGGCTGGTGACGTCGGTGGACGTGGTCGAGCTGAACCCGTTCCTGGACGTGCGGGGGCGCAGCGCGCTGCTGCTGGCGGACTTGGTGGGGAGCCTGTTCGGGCGGCAGATCACGGAGCGGGAGACGGCGGCGGGGGCGTGAGGACAGCAAGGCCGGGCTCTCCCTCCGCTGGCCATTCCGATGGCCCAGGCGGGCCACCGGAACCTCTGGCCAGCCACGCCCGGACCCGCCAGGGCGAGCCGCCCTGGACTGGCTTTCTTTGGGGAAGGCGATCCAAGGGCCCGGCCCTTGGCGGAGTTCGAGGCAGAGCCTCGACCTTTCTTCAGGACACCGCCGTCAGGGTCCAGCCCGTGTCGGAGGGCTCGCACCACATGGGCAGGCCGTTCGGGGTGCGGACGTTGACGGCGAGGCCCATGGCGGAGCGCACCGCGCGGAACAGGGCGCCGTGGGCGACGACGAGGACCGGGCCGGGCTGCGCCAGGGCGCGGTTGATGGCGGGGACGATCCGCGCGCGCAGCTCGGCGAAGGGCTCGGCGCCTGGGGGGGTGTAGTCGCCGGCGATCCAGCTGTCGTACCACTCGCCCATCGGCTCGCCCTCCTGCTCGCCGAAGCAGACCTCCTGCAGGTCGGGGTCGAGGGTGACCGGCAGGCCGAGGGCCGTGGCGGCGGTCTCGGCGGTGACGCGGGCGCGCACCAGCGGCGAGGCGACGATGGCGGTGACGCGGCGGCTGCCGGGGCCCGCGGGCAGGCCGGCGAGGACGGCGGCGGCGTCGCTGGCCTGGGCGAGGCCGCGGGCGTTGAGCGGCACGTCGGTGCGGCCCTGGGAGAGGCCGCCGGCGTTCCAGTCGGTCTCGCCGTGGCGCAGGAACCAGAACGCGAGCGGCTCGATCCGCGGGGTGGTCGCCGACGGGGCGGCTTCCGGGGCCGGCGTCGCTGCGGCTGGCTGCATCGTCATGGTCCCCGGTCCCTGCTGCGTCGCCGGCTTATACCGCGGCCGCGAACACTGCGTCACGTCGGCAGCGCGGTCCGGGGGCGCGGGCCTGCCCTGGCACCGGCGAGTTGCATGGCGGCGGGCGGGCGGACCTAGTCTGGGGGGCCGGGTCGTGGCCGAATCGGGCCGGGACGTGGCCAACACCGTGGGGGATGGGTTCATGACGTCACGACTGATCGCGGCCGGCTGCGGGCTGGGTCTGCTGATGCCGGGGCTGGTGCTCGCCCAGCAGATGCCGGGGCAGCCGCCGCCGGTGCGGCCGCAGGACGTGGTGCCGGAGAGGATGCCGTTCGACGTGCCCTACGGCGCGCCCATCGGGCTGGAGCGGGCGCAGTCGGTGGTGGCGGCGGCGATGGCGGAGTGCGGGTCGCGCGGGTGGAAGATGAACGTCGCGGTGGTGGACTCCGGGGCGAACCTGGTGGCGTTCGGGCGCATGGACGGGGCGCAGCTCGCCTCGATCGCGATCTCCGAGCACAAGGCGCGGGCGGCCGCGACGTTCCGGCGCGAGACGCGGGCGTACGAGGACGCGATGCAGGGCGGGCTGCCCTATGTCGTGACGCTGGACGGGATGATCGGCTCGCGCGGCGGCATCCCGCTGGTGGAGGACGGCAAGCTCGTGGGCGCGGTCGGGGTGTCGGGGGGGACGGGGTCGCAGGACGAGGTGTGCGCCAAGGCGGGGGCGGCGGTGGTGAAGTAGGCACGCGGCACGCGGGGCCCTGCGCCGGACCTGCGCGAG
>CAXSER010000420.1:0-2775 GCA_964236315.1 uncultured Acetobacteraceae bacterium
GTCGCCTCGCGGCGGAGGCGCGGACGGGCGGGCTGCCGTGTCGCCGGCCCGCGAGGTGTTCTGGCGCCGGCCGGGTCGCTCAGGCGGCCATGCGGTGCAGCGCGCACAGCTTGTTGCCGTCGGGGTCGCGCAGGTAGGCGAGGAAGACCGGGCCCGAGCCGGTCTGGCGCACGCCGGGCGCGTCCTCGATCGCGGTGCCGCCGTGGGCGAGGCCGGCGGCGTGCCAGGCGGAGGCGTGCCCGGCACTGTCGGCGGCGAAGCCGATGGTGCCGCCGTTGGCGCCACAGGCGGAGGCGCCGTCGATCGGCGTGGTCAGCAGGAGGCGGCCGCCGTTGTGGGCGTAGACCACGCGGCCCTTGGCGTCGCGCTCGCCGGGGGAGGCGCCGAGGGCCGCGAACAGGGCGTCGTAGAACGCCTTGGATCGCGCGAGGTCGTTGCTGCCGATCATGACGTGGCTGAACATCGGGGGTCTCTCCTGGTGGCGCGCGGGCACTGCCGGGACTCGCGCACGAATGCGGGGCGGGCTTGATGCAGCAGGTGTCGGCCTCGTGCCCACCCCCGTGCGGTGCGGGGGGGGGCCGCGGGCGGGCGGCGGGCGGGCGGGCTGCGGGCGGGCGTCTGGCGGTCGCGCTTCGGGCGGCAGGGAGTCAGGCTGCAGGGAGCCAGGCAGGCGGGCGAAACGGGCGGGCGGCAAACGGGCGGACAGGCGGGCGTCAGGCGGGGAGGCGGCGGGGGCGCAGGCCGTCGAGCAGGAGGAGGCCGACGCCGCAGCAGATCGCGGCGTCGGCGACGTTGAACACGTACCAGGACCAGCCGAGGGCGTGGGCGTGGATGAAGTCGACCACGGCGCCGTAGCGCAGGCGGTCGATGATGTTGCCGACGGCGCCGCCGGCGACCGCGCCCAGGGCGGTGGCGACCAGGGCGTTCTCGGCGCGGCGCAGCCACGCGAGCAGGACGGCGACCACGGCCACGGCGACGACGGCCAGCAGGACGGCGCCGAGCTGGGTGCCGGCGCGGAACAGGCCGAAGGTCACGCCCTGGTTCCAGACCATGGTCAGGCTGAGGCCGGGCAGGACGGCGACGCTGCCGCGCTCGGGCAGGTCGAGGCCGTGCAGGACCCACTGCTTGGAGGCCTGGTCGGCGGCGAGGACGAGCCCGGCTGCGAGCAGGCCGCCGGCGATGCGGCGGCGGTTCGGGCCAGTGTTCGTCATGAAGTTGCGGCCGGTTGGGCGGGGAGAATGCTGTCGACGGCGTCCGTGCAGCGAAGGCAAAGGGTAGGGTGGGCGGCATGCTGGCCAACCTCGGGAAGTACTCTCCAGCATCGGGCGCATTTGTGGCCGGGAGCAGGTTCGACACTTACGGAGACTGCGGTCCAATCCAGTCCACCAAGCTTTGCTGCGTTTCCCATCTCATGCGAATAAATTTGGACCTTTGAAACGATCGCGAGCTCTTCCCACTCCGCTGCGGACAGTGGATTTCCGACATCTTGGAATTTCAAGGTCACCTCAGCCTCAACTGAGGATTTGATGGTCTTGAGGGCGCGCTGGGCCTCAATCGCCTGTGTGACTTTACGTCGGGTCTCGCGGATGGCGTCCCAGCGGGCGGCGAGGGCGTCGTCGCGCCACTCGGGGGGGAGGGTGGGGAACAGGGTGCGGTGGATGCTGGGGGCGTCGGGGAAGCGGGCGGACCAGACCTCCTCGGCGGTGAAGCAGAGGGTGGGGGCGAGCCAGGCGCACAGGCAGCGCTGCAGGTGGTCGAGGACGGTGCGGGTGGCGCGGCGGCGCAGGGCGTCGGGGCGGTCGCAGTAGAGGGAGTCCTTGCGGACGTCGAAGTAGAAGGCGGACAGGTCGGTGGCGCAGAAGTTGTGCAGGTCGGGGAGCACGCCGGTCCACTCGTGGGTGGCGACGGCGTGGCGCACGCGGGCGTCGAGCGTGGCCAGGCGGTGCAGGACCCAGCGCTCCAGCTCGGGAAGCCCGGCGTGGGGGATGGTCTCGGAGTCCGAGAAGCCGTCCAGCGCGCCGAGGAGCCAGCGCAGGGTGTTGCGCAGGCGGCGGTACAGCTCGGACTGCTGCTTGAGGATCTCCGGGCCGATGCGCAGGTCCTCGGAGGTGTCGGAGTTCATCACCCACAGGCGCAGGATGTCGGCGCCGTACTGGTCGGTCACCGTGCCCGGGGCGGTGACGTTGCCGAGCGACTTGCTCATCTTGCGGCCGTGCTCGTCGAGGACGAAGCCGTCGGTGAGGATGGCGCGGAACGGGGCGCTGCCGCGGGTGCCGACGGCCTCCAGCAGCGAGGACTGGAACCAGCCGCGGTGCTGGTCGGAGCCTTCGAGGTACAGGTCGGCGGGCCAGGGAAGGCCGCGCGCCTCCAGGGTGAAGGCGTGGGTGGAGCCGGACTCGAACCAGACGTCGACGATGTCCATGACCTGCTCGTAGGCGGCGGGGTCGCGGCCCTCGCCCAGGAAGCGGGACGGGGGGGAGCTGTACCAGGCGTCGGCGCCCTCGGCGGCGAAGATGTCCGTGACGCGGGCCATGACGTCGGGGTCGCGCAGGGGCTCGCCGGTGGCGCGCTCGACGAAGATGGCGATCGGCACGCCCCAGGCGCGCTGGCGGCTGATGCACCAGTCGGGGCGGGATTCCACCATCGCGCGGATGCGGTTGCGGCCCTTCTCGGGGATGAAGCGGGTGTTCTCGATCGCGTCGAGGGCGCGGGCGCGGATGCGCTCGGGGCCGTCCATGCGGATGAACCACTGGGGGGTCGCGCGGTAGATCAGGG
>CAXSER010000421.1:0-2763 GCA_964236315.1 uncultured Acetobacteraceae bacterium
CGCGGCGATCCGTGGGACGTGCCGGGGTCCGCGGCAGCTCCGCCCGGATCCGCGAGGGTTCGTGGGCTCCTGCGGTCCCCCGGCCCCGGGGGCCGGGCTCAGCGGCGGCGGAGCAGGGCGAGCGGCACCAGGGGCAGCGCGGCCAGGGCGGCGAGGCCGATCGCGCCGCTCAGCAGCACGCCGACCGCGACGGCGTCGGCCTGGCGGCTGCTGAAGATCTCGCGCGTGCCGTCCTGCGCGCGGGCGGAGAAGCGGCCGTGGGCGACGGCGGGGCCGGCCACCGGCTCGAACAGGTTGCCGGCGGTGGTGGCCTGGCGGCGGCCGTCGAGCTGGCCCTCGTAGCCCTTGCGCGCGAGCAGGCGGTCGAGCAGGCCGGGGGCCAGGCGCGCGGCGAGGATGGTGGGAGGCGTCTGGCGGCCGACCCAGACGTCGCGGCGGCGGTGGGTGGCGGCGAACACGATCGCCTTGGCCGCGGTCTCGGGGGTGTAGACGGGGTCCGGGGCCTTGGCGCGCTGGCCGGTGCGGTTGCGCGCCCAGTCGAACTGCGGGGTGTCGATCGCCGGCAGGTGGACCATCGACAGGTGCACGTCCAGGCCGTCGTGGATCAGCTCGGAGCGCAGCGCCTCGGTGAAGCCGCGCAGGGCGAACTTCGCCCCGCAGTAAGCGGCCTGGACCGGGGCGGCGCGCCAGGCGAGCACGGAGCTGACCTGCACGATCGTGCCGCCGCCGTTCATGCGGCGCAGGGCGGCCTTCGTGCCGTTGACGGCGCCGAGGTAGGTGACCTCGGTGACGCGGCGGATCTCCGCCTCGTCGGCCACGCGCACGGGGGCGTAGAGCGTGGCCATGGCGTTGTTGACCCAGATCGTGATCGGGCCGAGCGCGGTCTCGATCTCGCGGGCGGCGGCCTCCACGGCCTCGGCGTCGGCCACGTCGGCGCTGACGGTGTGCACGCGCGCGCCCAGGGCCTGCAGGGCGGCTGCGGCCTCGGCGAGGCGGGGGGCGCCGCGGGCGACCAGGGCGATGCTGTCGCCGCGCACGGCGAAGGCGCGGGCGGCGGCGAGGCCGATGCCGGCGCTGCCCCCGGTGATGACGACGACGTCGGGCATGCTCTGCTCCTTGGGTGCGCAGGCGGGAGAGTGGGCCCGGGCGGGGCGGGCGCAAGCAAGCAAGGTCGAGGCTCTGCCTCGAACTCCGCCAAAGGCTCGCCTTTGGAAACCTGGACTTAAGCAAGGCCAGTCCAGGGCGGCTCGCCCTGGCGGAGTCCAGAGGCGGAGCCTTTGGCCTTGCTTTCTCAGGCCGGGCGCGACGGCCCCTCCCCTGCCCCGCTGGTCTCGATGGCCGCGGCCACCGCCGCCATGTCCTCGGCGTCCAGGGCGAGCGAGCCGGCGGCGACCCAGCCCTCGACCTGGGCCGCGTTGCGGGCGCCGACGATGGCGCCGGTCACGCCCGGCCAGGCCAGCGTCCAGGCGACGGCGGCGGCGGCCTGGGAGACGCCGTGCTTCTCGGCGATGGGGGCGAGGGCGACGGCGACCTGGAGGTTGCGGGCGAGGCCGTCGCCGGTGAAGTCGGGGCTGCGCGAGCGCCAGTCGTCCTTCGGCAGGGCCGCGGAGCGTTGCGCGGTGAAGGCGCCGGTGAGCAGGCCGGCCTGCATCGGGCTGTAGACGATCACGCCGGTGCCGTGCGCGTGGCACCAGGGCAGCTCGGCGCCGGCGACGGTGCGCTTGATGGCGGAGAACGGGGGCTGCAGCGTGTCGACGTGGCCGAGGCGCTCGGCGGTGTCGAGCTGGGACAGGGCGTGGTTGGACAGGCCGGCGGCGCGGATCTTGCCCTCCTGCTTCATGGCCAGCAGCGTGCCCCAGTACTCGTCGAGCGCGGTGCCGTCGGTCGGCGTCCAGTGCATCTGGTAGAGGTCGATGCGCTCGACGCGCAGGCGGGCGAGCGACTGCTCCAGCTCGCGGCGCAGGGAGGCGGCGGTGCCGACGCGGCTGGGGCTGGCGGCGCGGTCCTCGCCCCAGGTCAGGCCGCATTTCGTGAAGACGAGGGGGCGCTCGGAGAGGGGGATGTCGGAGAGTGCCTCGGCGACGACCTCCTCGGAGTGGCCGAGGCCGTAGACGGCGGCGGTGTCGATCCAGTTCACGCCGAGGCGCACGGCGTGGCGGATGGCGGCGATGCTGTCCGCGTCCTCCTGGTGGCCCCAGCCGACGGCCCAGTCGCCGCCGCCGACGGCCCATGAGCCGAAGCCGACGCGGGTGACCTGCATGTCGGTGCGGCCGAGGGGGACGGTGGGCAGCGGGGTGTCGGGCATGGGGAACTCCTTCGAGGGGCGGAACGCCGGGGTGTGGGGGGCGTTCCGGAGGAAGCAAGGTCGGGCCCTGCCCGAACCCGCAAAGGGTCCGAGGACCCTTTGATCCCGCGACTTAAGCAGAGGCGATCCAAGGGCCCGGCCCTTGGCGGAGCTTGAGGCAGAGCCTCGACCTTGCTGGTTTCAGGCCGCCGGCATGACCTGGGACAGGCGGCCGCCGGTGCGCAGGGGCTCGACGCGGGTGGCGAGGCCGGTCGCGTCGTCGGTCTCCACGAACAGGCCGCAGATCGTGGCCTCGCCGTCGGCCGGGGCGAGGCGCTCGCCGGGGACGCGGCGCCAGAAGCGGATCGAGGCGGCCTGCTTGCCCATGCCGATCACGCTGTCGTAGTCGCCGCACATGCCGGCATCGGACTGGAAGGCGGTGCCGCCGGCGAGGATCTGGTGGTCGGCGGTGGGGACGT
>CAXSER010000422.1:0-2741 GCA_964236315.1 uncultured Acetobacteraceae bacterium
GCCGGGCCGAACGGGGCCGGGGCGCGGCTGGTCATGGTCCGGGCCGGACGTCGGGCGAAGGGGCGGCCGCGGGGTCGGGCAGGGCATCGGGCGGGGGAGCAGGCGGCGCGGCGGGGGAGCGGGCGGCGGCGAGCGCCTTGGCGAGGCTGAGGCGGAGGCGGGCGATGGCGTCGGCCAGGGCGTGGATCTCGCCGACGCCGGAGCGGGGCAGCGCAGCGGGCGCGCTGCTGCGGCTGGCGACATCGGCCGCCGCCGCCAGGGCGCGCAGCGGGCGGACCAGCATGGTGCCAAGCGAGGCGGTCAGCGCCACATAGGTGAGGGCGAAGATCGCCATCAGGCCGGCGCCCAGCGTGACGGCCAGCTCGGTGGTGCCGCGCAGCTCGTCGGCGACGGGGACGGTGAGCGAGAGCACGCCGACGGTCTCGCCAAGGGTCCAGCCGAAGCCGTTCACCGGGCCGTAGCGGGCGAGCATGGCCTTCGGCGCGCGCTCGGGGGTGCTGTGGCAGGTCAGGCAGGAGGGATCGGCGACGCGGATCGGCCGCGCCAGGTAGAACACTTCCTGCCCGGCGTCACGGCGCACGCCCTGCAGTTCGGCGAGCGCGGGGTCGGCGCGGAAGCGTTCGGTCAGCTCGACGTCGAACGGGGTGGGGCGGTCGTCGAGGCTGGTGGGGTTGAGCACCGGCTCGCGGAAGCTGTAGGCGGGGTAGCACGCCTGCACCCTGCGGAACACCGCCTGCACGGCGTGGAACGGCACGAGCTGGTCGTAGAAGCGGTCCGCCGGCAGGGAGTCGAGCAGGGGGAAGACCGTCTCGTCGGTGTAGTCGCTGACGGCGAGCCCGGTGGTGAGCATCAGGCGGGCCTGGCTGGCCGCGGTCTGCAGGGCCCGGTTGCGCAGCAGCACGAAGAAGCCCCCTGCCCCGCCGAGCAGCGAGAGCAGGAAAATGGTGAGCAGGATGCGGCGGATCAGGCCGCCGGTGCTCAGCGCCCCGATGACTGTTGCCCCGCTGCCTGGCGCTCCGGTGTCTGGCGACTGGTCATGCGTCATGGCGGGGGCGCGGGGGCGGGAGCGCGCGGGAGCGTGTTCGGGCAGGCGGGGAGGGCGCGCCCGGGGACGGGATGCGGGCAGGTCGGGTCGGTCGTCGCGGCCTCCTCGGGTGGAAGGTGGCGGGCACGCAGGCCGGCGGAAGCATTGCGTACACGGAATGGCGATGGCTGCGTGGCGCAGCGCGACACGAGCGTCGGGTGGCGCCGCGGGTCCGGATCGGCGCGGGGGTGGGGGGCCGCAGGAGATGGCGGCGCGCGGGCAGGCGACAGGCATGGGCCAGTCACGAGGCAGGCGCAATGCCGGGGCGCCGGGCCATGTTCCTGACCTCGGCGATGGCGGCGGCGCCTACGGGGGTGGCATCGTTGTGGTGGTTGCGGAACGGGTGGCGCGAGGTGGCCGGCCGCGATGGCGGGGTGGCTGCGGCAGCGGGGCCGCAACCCGGGACGACGGGGAGGCGGCGCGGCAGGCGGTCTCGGCCCTGCCTCCCGCAGGCGTCAGAACGGCTTGACGATGACCATGATCACGATGACCACCAGCAGCAGCGTCGGCGCCTCGTTGGCCATGCGGTAGAAGCGGTGGGTGCGGGTGTTGCGGTCGGCCTCGAAGTCGCGACGCCACTTCGCGCAGGCCCCGTGGAAGCCGAACAGCAGCGCCACGCACAGCAGCTTCACGTGCCACCAGCCCGCCGACCAGTCCATCGCGCCGGGGGTCAGCACCAGCAGCGTGCCGAACACCAGGGTGGAGATCGCGGCAGGGTTCATGATCCCGCGCAGCAGGCGGCGCTCCATGCCCTTGAAGCGCTCGCTCTCCGCAGAGCCGGCGGCCATCCCGCAGTGGTAGACGTAGAGGCGGGGCAGGTAGAACAGCCCGGCCATCCAGGCGACCATCGAGATCACGTGGAACGACTTGGTCCACAGATAGAAAGGCGCCAGCGCGTCGATGGTCACGCCGCCGCCCGCATCGCCGCGCGCGCGATCGGCACCACCTCGTCGAGCGAGCGGATCACCCGCGCGCCCAGGGCGGCCAGGTCGGCGCCGTCGCCGTGCGGGGCCAGGCCGAGCACGGCCATGCCGGCGGCGACCGCGGCCTCGGTGCCCGGCACGGAGTCCTCGACCACCAGGCAGGCGGACGGGGGCACGCCCTCGGTGCGGGCGGCGAGCAGGTAGACGTCGGGGGCGGGCTTGCCGCGGGCGACGTCGCGGGCGCTGTGCACCCGGCCGGCAACCAGCGCGTCCAGGCCGCAGCGGGGGAACTTCACCGCCATCTCGGCGTGCGAGGAGTTCGACGCCACGCGGTACGGCAGGCCGAGTGCAGCGACGGCGCGCAGCACGGCCGCGGCGCCGGGCATCGGCTCGACCTCGCGGGCGAGGACGTCGAGCATGCGGTCGCGCAGGATCTCGGACCAGCCGGAGGGGACGGGGTGGCCGAGGTGGCGCTCGATCACCGGGACCATGTCGCGCAGCGTCATGCCCATGAAGTGCTCCAGGCTCTCCTCGGTCGTCAGCGGCCAGCCGAGGGCGGTGATCTCGGCGGCGCACAGGCGGCTGGCGGCGGCCTCGCTGTCCACCAGGACGCCGTCGCAGTCGAAGATCACCAGGCGGAGGGGGTCGGGGGTCATGGGGCGGACCTGGGGCGGGGGGAGAAGGAAGCAAGGCCAGGGCTCTGCCCTGGACCCGCCAGGGCGAGCCGCCCTGGA
>CAXSER010000423.1:0-2739 GCA_964236315.1 uncultured Acetobacteraceae bacterium
ACGCGATGGTGCGCATGGCGCAGCCCTGGTCGATGCGGGTGCTGCTGATCGACGGCCAGGGCAATTTCGGCTCCATCGACGGCGATCCCCCTGCGGCGATGCGCTACACCGAGTCGCGCCTGTCGCGTCCTGCCATGACGCTGCTCGCCGACATCGACCGCGACACCGTCGACTTCCAGCCGAACTACGACGAGAGCGAGAGCGAGCCGCGCGTGCTGCCGGCGGCGTTCCCGAACCTGCTGGTCAACGGCGCGGCCGGCATCGCGGTCGGCATGGCGACCAACATCCCGCCGCACAACCCGTCCGAGATCATCGACGCCACGCTGATGCTGATCCGCGAGCCGGACACCACGCTCGAGCAGATCATGGCGGTGGTGCCCGGGCCGGACTTCCCGACGGGTGGGCTGATCCTCGGGCGCGCGGGCATCCGCTCGGGCTTCGAGACCGGGCGGGGCTCGATCATCATCCGGGCGCGCGCGAGCTTCGAGGAGATGCGCGGCAACCGCTTCATGATCGTGGTCACCGAGCTGCCGTACCAGGTGAACAAGGCGACGCTGCAGGAGCGCATCGCCGACCTCGTGCGCTCCAAGACCGTGGAGGGCATCAGCGACATCCGCGACGAGAGCGACCGCTCCGGCATGCGCCTGGTGATCGAGCTCAAGCGCGAGGCGACGCCGGAGGTGGTGCTGAACCAGCTGTACCGGTTCACCTCGCTGCAGACGAGCTTCGGCATCAACATGCTGGCGCTGGACAACGGCCGCCCGCGGCTGATGGGGCTGCGCGACGCGCTGATGTGCTTCGTCACCTTCCGCGAGGAGGTGATCCTGCGCCGCTCGCGCTTCGACCTGATGAAGGCGCGCGAGCGGGCGCACCTGCTCGTGGGCCTGGCGATCGCGGTCGCCAACATCGACGAGGTGATCCGGCTGATCCGCGCCGCGCCGGACGCGGCCTCGGCGCGGGCCGGGCTGATGTCGCGCGACTGGCCGTCGGGCGACGTGCTGCCGCTGCTGCGCCTGATCGACGACAGCGGCAACCTGGTCACCGACGGGCCGGACGGCGCCACCGTGCGGCTGACCGAGGCGCAGGCGCGCGGCATCCTGGAGCTGCGGCTGCAGCGCCTGACCGGGCTGGAGCGCGACAAGATCCAGGCCGAGCTGACCGAGGTCGCGATGCGTATCGCCGACCTGCTGGAGATCATCGCCAGCCGCCCGCGCCGCATGGAGGTGATGGAGGCCGAGCTGCTGCAGGTGCGCGCGCTGATCGCCAGCCCGCGGCTGACGCAGATCGTCGACGCCGCCGCCGACCAGGACGACGAGAGCCTGATCGAGCCGGGGCAGATGGTCGTCACCATCACCCGCGACGGCTTCATCAAGCGCACGCCCTTGGAGACCTACCGCGCGCAGAACCGCGGCGGGCGCGGGCGCACGGCGGCGGGCACGCGCGGCGACGACGTGGTGACGCGCTCGTTCAACGCCCACACCCACCAGTGGGTGCTGTTCTTCTCCTCCGGCGGCAAGGCGTTCCGCGAGAAGGTCTGGCGCCTGCCCGAGGCCAGCCCCACGGCGAAGGGCCGCGCCCTGGTCAACCTGCTCCCGGAGCTTGGGGCGGACAGCGTGACGACCGTGCTGCCGCTGCCGCTCGACGCCGCGCTGTGGGACCGCCTGCACCTGCTGTTCGCCACCGCCAGCGGCGGCGTGCGGCGCAACCGGCTGTCCGACTTCGGCCGCATCCGCACCTCCGGCCTGATCGCGATGAAGCTCGACGAGGGCGACCGCCTCATCGGCGTGGCCACCTGCCGCGAGGGCGACGACGTGATGCTCTCCACGCGCCTGGGCCGGTGCATGCGCTTCCAGCTCACCGACGACAGCGTGCGCGTGTTCGCCGGCCGCGACAGCTCCGGGGTGCGTGGCATCCGCCTGGCCAAGGGCGACGAGGTGAACAGCCTCTCCGTGCTGACCCACGTCGACGCCAGCGTGGCAGAGCGCGCCGCCTTCCTGCGCGCGGCCGCCCTGCGCCGCCGCAGCAGCGGGCTGGAGGAGGAGGCCGCCGAGGTCGCCGCGGAGGCGGAGCCGGGCAGCGAGATCGCCCGCGAGGTCGCGGCCGCCGCCGAGACCGAGGAGGCACCCGCCGAGACCGGCGCCGACGACGCCGCCGCCGAGGTGAGCCTGGCGCCCGCGCAGCTGCGCGATATGGAGGAGCGCGAGGAGGTCCTGCTCACCGTCACCAACGGCGGCTTCGGCAAGCGCTCCTCGGCGTACGACTACCGCGTCACCGGGCGGGGCGGGCAGGGGATCACCAACATACTGCTCTCCGCGCGCACCGGAACCGAGGTCGTCGCCACGCTGCCCGTGCGGCGCGGCGACGACGTGATGCTGGTTACCGACGCCGGCCGGCTGATCCGCGTGCCCGCCGACCAGGTGCGCATCACCGCGCGCCAGACCATGGGCGTGACCCTGTTCCGCTGCGACAAGGGCGAGCACGTCACCAGCGTCTTCCCCGTGCTGGAGCCGGTGGCGGGCCCTGACGATGTCTCCCCCGAGGCCGCTTCCGGCCCTGGCCAGCCCGCGACCGACGGCGGCCTGGAGCCGGGCGGCAGCGGCGACGACGCCTCCGACGGCGCCGGATTCGGCAACGGCCCCGCGATCGACATGCCGTCGAGCGGTGAGGGCGGCGGCGCGGTGGACGGCGGCGCGCCGGCCGAGGGGCCCGACGATGCGCCCCCGCTCGCGCCCGACCCGT
>CAXSER010000424.1:0-2738 GCA_964236315.1 uncultured Acetobacteraceae bacterium
CCACCATCGCGGGGATGCGGTTGCGGCCCTTCTCGGGGATGAAGCGGGTCTGCTCGATCGCGTCGAGGGCGCGGGCGCGGATGTGCTCGGGGCCGTCCATGCGGATGAACCACTGGGGGGTCGCGCGGTAGATCAGGGGGGCCTTGGAGCGCCAGGAGTGGGGGTAGCTGTGCACCAGCTTCGCGCGGGCGAGCAGCGTGCCGGCGGCGGTCAGGGCGGCGCAGACGGGGTCGGCGGCCTTGTAGACGTGGACGCCGGCGAAGAGCGGGACCCAGGGGTTGAAGGTGCCGTCGTCGCCGACTGTCTCGGGGACCTCCAGGCCGTGCTGGCGGCCCAGTGCAAAATCGTCCTCGCCGTGGGAGGGGGCGGTGTGGACCAGGCCGGTGCCCTGCTCGGTGGTGACGTGCTCGCCGAGGAGGAGGGGGACGTCGAAGTCGTAGCCGTGGCCGCGCAGGGGGTGGGACATGGTCAGGCCGGACAGCGACTCGCCGGGGAAGGTGCGCAGGACGGTGTGGGCGGCGATGCCGGTGTCGGCGGCGACCTGGGGGAGGAGGGCCTCGGCGACGATCAGGCGCTCACCAGGGGTGGCGAGGGAGGAGTCGGTGGCGGCGTCGACGCGGGCGAGGGCGTAGGTGATCTCGGGGCCGGCGGCGACGGCGCGGTTGGCGGGGATGGTCCACGGCGTCGTGGTCCAGATCACGATGGACGCGCCGGAGAGGTCGTCGCCGGCGGTCGCCGTGGAGGCGACGGGGAAGCGGACCCAGATCGTGGTGCTGGTGTGGTCGTGGTACTCGACCTCGGCCTCGGCCAGCGCGGTCTTCTCGACGGGGCTCCACATCACCGGGCGCAGGCCCCGGTACAGGGCGCCGCCCAGCAGGAAGCGGCCGATCTCGGCGGCGATGGCGGCCTCGGAGGGGAAGTCCATCGTGGCGTAGCGGTTCGGCCAGTCGCCCTGGATGCCGAGGCGGCGGAACTCTGCGGCCTGGATGTCGAGCCATTTGGCGGCGTGGGCGCGGCACTCGGCGCGGAACTGCAGGACGGGAACGTCGTCCTTGTCGCGGCCGGCCTTGCGGTAGGATTCCTCGATCTGCCACTCGATGGGCAGGCCGTGGCAGTCCCAGCCGGGGACGTAGATCGCGTCCTGCCCGGACATCTGGCGGGCGCGGTTGATGACGTCCTTGTGGATCTTGTTCAGCGCGTGGCCGATGTGCAGGTGGCCGTTGGCGTACGGCGGGCCGTCGTGCAGCAGGAAGGTCGGGCGGCCGGCGCTGTCCTCGCGCAGGCGTGCGTACAGGTCCTCGGAATCCCAGCGGGCGAGGATCTCGGGTTCCTTCTGCGGCAGGCCGCCGCGCATCGGGAAGGCGGTCGCGGGGAGGAACACGGTGTCGCGGTAGTCGCGGGGGGCGTCGGGCATGGGGGTCGTCTCACAGGAAGGAAGCGCGGGCTTTGCCCGGGCCCACCAAAGGCGCGCCTTTGGAAACCGATACGAGGAGGCATCAGGCGGAGCGGGTCGTGGGCGCCCGGCCTGGTCCCGGCTCAGCGAGCCGGGTTCGTAATTCGCAGCACGGTTGGCGGCCCATACGTCATGGCAGGCATATGCGAACCGGGCCCGCGCGAGGTCAAGGATGCGGGGCGCGAAGCAAGCAAGGCCGGGCTCTGCCCGGACCCGCCAGAGGCTGGGCCTCTGGACTGCCACTTCCTAAGAGGAGGCGATCCAAGGGCCCGGCCCTTGGCGGAGTTTGAGGCAGAGCCTCAACCTTGCTTGTCTTCCCTCCCCAGCACGTCGCGCGCCTGTGCCGCGTCGACGGCGATCTGGGCCTTGAGGGCGTCGAGGCCGTCGAAGCGGCGTTCGTCGCGCAGGAAGGCGTGCAGGGCGATGGCGACGTGCTGTCCGTACAGGTCCTCGGCGAAGTCGAACAGGTGGGCCTCGACGCGGCTCTCGGTGCCGGTGGCGACGGTGGGGCGGCGACCGATGTTGGCCACGCCCGGGATCGTGCGGCCGTCGGGGAGGTGCGCGGTGATGGCGTAGACGCCGCGGGCGGGCTCGATGTGCTCGCCCAGCGCGATGTTGGCGGTGGGGAAGCCGATGGTGCGGCCGCGGGCGTCGCCGTGGGCCACGATGCCGCCGATGGACCAGGGGCGGCCGAGGGCGGCGGCGGCGCGGGCGGGGTAGCCGTCCTGGAGGTCGCGGCGGATGCGGGTCGAGGAGATCGGGCCGGCGGCGTCGGCGAGGGGGGGGACGAGGGTCAGGCCGATGCCGGCGGCCTCGGCGCGGCGGGCGAGCAGCGCCGTGTCGCCGCCGCGGCGGTGGCCGAAGGCGAAGTCGGGGCCGCAGGCGAGGTGGGCGGCGGCCAGGCCCTCGCACAGGATGCCGGTGACGAAGGCGTCGGCCTCGAGCCAGGAGAAGTCGTGGTCGAAGGGCATCTCGAACAGGATGGCGACACCGCATCCGGCCAGGGCGGCGGCGCGCTCGGGCGAGGTCATCAGGCGGAAGGGGGGGTCGTGCGGCCGGAAGAGCTGGCGGGGGTGGGGCTCGAAGCTGAGCACGGCGAGCGGGGCGTCGGGGCGGGCGGCGTGGGCGGCGGCGAGGACGGCGCGGTGGCCGAGGTGGACGCCGTCGAAGTTGCCGAGTGCGATGGAGGCGCCGCGGGCCTCGGGGGGGGCGGCGCGCCAGTCGCGGACGATGAGGGGATGGGGCATGGCGGGGCTCGCTGGAGGGGGCGGGGCGGCTCCGTGGA
>CAXSER010000425.1:0-2722 GCA_964236315.1 uncultured Acetobacteraceae bacterium
GGCCCGCCGCCGCCGCGCCCGGCCCGCACCGGACGCCTTCGCCGAACTCCCTTTGCCGCCCGCCCCGCGCCGGACTTCCGCGCCGGACTTCCGCGCCGGACTTCCGCGCCAGGCTTTTTCGCGCCGGGCTTTTTCGCGCCGCGCTTTTTCGCGCCGACCGCCTGCGTCAGACGCCCTGCGCCCTCGCCCCGCCCACGGCACCCGCCCGCGCCGCGCGCAGCCCCACCAGCCGCCCGACCAGCGCCGGCGGCAGCATCCCGCCCAGCCGCGCGCACGCCTGCAGCCACCACGGGAACGCGATCCGCCGCTTCCCCGCCGCGACCCCGCGCAGGATGATCCGCGCGGCCTCCTCGGGCTGCATCAGCCCGGGCATCGCGTGGTCGTTGCCCGCCGTCATCGGCGTCAGCACGTAGCCGGGGCACACGCTGCTCATCACCATCCCCTGCCGCCGCGCCGCCGGCGCGCTCGCCACGATCCAGCTGTCCACCGCCGCCTTGGACGCGCTGTACGCCGGCGCGCCGGGCACCGGCAGGAACGCCGCCAGCGAGGCCGTCGCCGCGATCCGCCCGCGCACGCCCGCCGCATCCGGCGCCTGCGCCGCCACCACCCGCATCGCCGGCAACACGGTGTTCAGCATGCCGCCCAGGTTGATCGCCATCACGTCGCGCACCTGGGCGTCGCGGTCGAACGCCGTCTCGCCGAAGTTGAACGACACCCCGGCGTTGGCGAACACGAAGTCGAGCCGCCCCGCGCCCAGCACCCAGCGCTCCATCCCCGCCGCGTCCGCCACGTCGATCACGCGCGCGTCCACCGCCGCGCCGAGCTGGCGGCACGCCGCCTCCGCCTCGCGCAGCGCCGACGCGTCGCGGTCCGCGAGATGCAGCACCCGCCCTGGCGCGGCGCACGCGAGCGCCACCGCACGCCCGATGCCGCTGCCCGCCCCGGTGATCAGAACCCCGTCCAGCGCCATGTCTGCCATGCCCCGAAACTAGGCCCCGCCCCCCCGGCCGATCCAGACGCCCGCCCCGCCGCCGCGCCGCTTCGCCGCCCTGTGTGTCCCTTTTGCCATCGCCCCCGACCCGCCCCTCGCCTGCCCTTCCATGCGCCGGTCCAGGGGCGGCTCGCCCCTGGCGGGTCCGGGCGGAGCCCGGCCTTCGCCCCCTGCCCCACCGTTCTCCCCGCCGCGAAAACCCTCTAGAACACCGCCCATGACCGAACCGCCCCACCCCGCGCCGCCGCTGCCCGACGTGCCCCGTCGCGGCCTGTGCCTGGTGATCTCCGCCCCGTCGGGCGCCGGCAAGAGCACCATCACCCGCCACCTGCTCGCCGCCGAGCCCGCCCTCAGCCTGTCGGTCAGCGCCACCACCCGCGCCCCCCGCCCCGGCGAGGTGGAGGGCACCCACTACCATTTCCGTGCCCCGGAGGCCTTCGACGCCATGGTGGAGGGCGGCGAGCTCCTGGAATGGGCCGAGGTGTTCGGCCGCCGCTACGGCACCCCCCGCGCCCCGGTGGCGGCCGCGCTCGACGCCGGCCGCGACGTGGTGTTCGACATCGACTGGCAGGGCTGGCGCCAGCTGCGCGAGGCGATCCCCGGCGACACCGTCGGCGTGTTCGTCCTGCCGCCCTCGCTGGCCGCCCTGCACGCCCGCCTCGCCAACCGCGGCAGCGACGCGCCGGCCGAGATCGAGCGCCGCATGGCCGCCGCCCGCTCCGAGATCTCCCACTGGCGCGAGTTCGACCACGTCGTCGTCAACGCCGACCTGCCCCACGCCGTCGCCGAGATCCGCGCCATCCTGCACGCCGCCCGCAGCACCACCGCGCGGCAGCCGGGGCTGGCGCAGTTCGTGGCGCGGCTCGAAGGGTAGGAAGCAAGGTTGAGGCCCTGCCTCAAACTCCGCCAGGGGGAGCCCCCCTGGACTGGCTTCCCTCAGTGAGGCAGGTCCAGGGGCGGCTCGCCCCCCGCCTTGAAGCAGGGGCGGGTCCGGGCAGAGCCCGGCCTTGCTTCCTTCCACCGGAGCCCCCCCATGACCACCGACCCCGGCGCCTCCGTCACCCAGCTCCTCGACGGCGTGATCGCGTTCCAGCGCGACGTCTTCCCCGCCCAGCCCGAGGGCCTGGCCCGCAGCCAGAGCCCGCACACCCTGTTCGTCGCCTGCGCCGACAGCCGCGTGATCCCAGAGCTGATCACCCAGTCCGCCCCGGGCGAGCTGTTCGTCTGCCGCAACATCGGCAACATCGTCCCCGCGTACGGCGAGATGCTCGGCGGCGTCTCGGCCGTGATCGAGTACGCGGTGCACGCGCTGGGCGTGGCCAACATCGTGATCTGCGGCCACACCGGCTGCGGCGCGATGCAGGCGCTCTCCAGCCCCGACGACCCGATGCTCGCGCAGATGCCCACCGTCAGCGCCTGGCTGCGCAACGCCACCGCCGCGCGCTCGGTCGTCTCGATCCTGCACCCCCACCTGCACGGCGAGGCCTCCGTGCAGGCCCTGGTCGAGCAGAACGTGCAGACCCAGCTCGGCCACCTGCGCACCCACCCCGCCGTCGCCGCCCGCCTGGCGCAGGGCCGCCTCGCCCTGCACGGCTGGGTGTACGACATCGCCGACGGCCGGGTCGCCGTGCTCGACGAGACGACGCGCCGCTTCGTGCCCGCCGCCGAGGCCCTGGCCGCCGTCCTCGCCCGCGCCGCCGAGCGCACCCGAGAGCGCCGCGCCGCCCCGCC
>CAXSER010000426.1:0-2714 GCA_964236315.1 uncultured Acetobacteraceae bacterium
GCGGCGGGCCGCCGAGCGCCGGGCCGATGCGGGCCATCAGCGTGTCCAGGCGCCCGGCCGTCATCGCGCGCACGGAGTCGACCTTGTGCTCGATCGTGCTCTGGTATTGCGGCAGGTCGCCGGCGAGGGTTGCCACCTGCATGCCGATCAGGGCGCCGAGCATCAGGATCGTGGCCAGCGCCGCGACCACGGAGAGGATCACCGCGGGCACCCTGGGCACCCGGAGGCGGCGCAGCAGCCGCACCAGGGGCGCCAGCACGAAGCTGAGCAGGATCGCCAGGGTGATCGGGATCAGCACCTCGCGCGCGAGGAACAGGGCCGCGACCACCACCACGCCGACGGCGAGGCCGAGCAGGCCCTCCGGCTTCAGCGTCTCGGCGGCGGGGACCCTCGCCTTGGGCAGGCGGCGCTCGGCTTGGTCGGACACGGCACGCTCCTCGACGGCAGGCTGGTCACTCCGCCACCGGGACCCGGCCGACGTGCCGGAGTACAAGGCTGCCGACTACCGAAGGTTGCCCCGGTCGATCCCGGTGGCCCGGCAGACCCTTTCCCGGGTCGAGGTTTCCAAAGGCAAGCCTTTGGCGGAGCTCGAGGCAGAGCCTCGACCTTGCCTTTCGCGGGGAGGAACCCCCTGCCCTACTCGTGTCCCGGCGTCGCCGCGAACGCCGCCCTGGCCTGCGGGGCGGCCTCGGTCTGGAAGCGGGCCTGCCACTCGCGGTAGGGCATGCCGTAGATGGTCTCGCGCGCGTCGGGATCGGCGATCGTGATGTCGCGTGCGGCCGCCTCCTCGCGGTACCAGCGCGACAGGCAGTTCCGGCAGAATCCCGCGAGGTTCATCAGGTCGATGTTCTGCACGTCCGTGCGCTCGCGCAGGTGCGCGACCAGGCGGCGGAAGGCGGCCGCCTCCAGTTCTGTGCGGGTCGCCTCGTCCAGGTCGGGTGCCATCGGGTACTCCCTGCGCCGCGCGGGCGCCGCTCGGGCCGCGGCGCGCGCAGGGGATGCGTCGCGCCGGCCACGCCCGGTAGATGGCATCCGGCGCCGTGCCGTGGAACCCCTTGCGCCGGGCGGGGCGGCGGTGTCTGTGCCAGGGGCGCAACCGTGGGGTGTCCGGCCCCATGCCTGCGCGGCGACACAGCACGGCGGCGCCAGTCCGCCGGTTCGGGGGCGGAATGGCCGGTTTTCGCAAGATGCGTCGTTCGCGGCGCACCAAGATCCTGGCCACGCTCGGGCCGAGCTCCTCCTCGCCCGAGGTGCTGGCGCGGCTGTTCGACGCCGGCGCGGACGTGTTCCGCCTCAACTTCAGCCACGGCAGCCACGAGGACCACGCGGCGCGAATCGTGCTGATCCGCGCGCTGGAGGAGAAGGTCGGGCGGCCGATCGGCATCCTCGCCGACGTGCAGGGGCCGAAGCTGCGCGTGGGGCGGTTCGGCGCGGGGCGCGTGCACCTGCAGACCGGGCAGAAGTTCCGCCTCGACCTCAGCCCCGTGCCGGGCGACCGCGAGCGGGTGCAGCTGCCGCACACCGAGATCATGGCGGCCGCCGGCATCGGCACCACGCTGCTGCTCGACGACGGCAAGCTGCGGCTGCGCGTGGACCGCAACCGCGGCGACCACCTGGAGTGCGAGGTCGTCACCGGCGGGCCGCTGTCTGACCGCAAGGGCGTCAACGTGCCCGACGTGGCGCTGTCGATCCCGGCGCTGACCGCCAAGGACCGCGAGGACCTCGACTTCGTGCTGGCGCAGGGCGTGGAGTACATCGGGCTGAGCTTCGTGCAGCGGCCGGAGGACGTGGCCGAGGCGCGCGAGATCGCGGCCGGGCGTGCGTGGATCATGACGAAGCTGGAGAAGCCGCAGGCGCTGGAGCAGCTCGACGAGATCGTCGCGCTGTCGGACACGGTGATGGTGGCGCGGGGCGACCTCGGCGTGGAGCTGCCGCCCGAGGAGGTGCCGCTGGCGCAGAAGCGCATCGTCCGGGCGTGCCGGCAGATGGGCAAGCCGGTGGTGGTCGCGACCCAGATGCTGGAGAGCATGATCACCGCGCCCGCGCCGACGCGCGCCGAGGCGTCGGACGTGGCGACCGCGGTGTTCGACGGCGCGGACGCGGTGATGCTGAGCGCCGAGACCGCGGCCGGGCAGTACCCGATCGAGGCGGTCACCATCATGGACCGCATCGTGGCGCGCGTGGAGCAGGACGCGGGCTGGCGCGCCATCACAGACGCGAGCCGGCCGGCGCCGGACGGCACCATCTCCGACGCCATCGCGGCCGCGGCCCGCCAGGTCGCGCACTCCATCGGGGCGGAGGCGATCGCGGCGTACAGCGAGTCCGGCGCCACTGTGCTGCGTCTCGCGCGGGCGCGGCCGGAGGTGCCGGTGCTGGCGGTGACCAGCGAGCTGCGCACGGCGCGCAGGCTCGCGGTGGTGTGGGGCGTGCACGCGGTGGTCGCCGAGCAGGTCACGACCATGACGCAGGCGGTCGAGCGCGCGGGGCGCTTCGCGCGGGCGGAGGGGCACGCGGGGGTGGGCAAGACGATCGTGGTGGCCGCCGGAGTGCCGTTCGGGCAGTCGGGGACGACGAACGCGCTCAGGGTGGCGGTGGTGAAGTAGGAAGCAAGGTCGAGGCTCTGCCTCGAGCTCCGCCGAAGGCCGAGCCTTTGGAAACCTCGACGTGGGGCGGAGTGCAGGCGCCGCAGGCTTCTTCAGAGGCCGGTCCAGGGC
>CAXSER010000427.1:0-2698 GCA_964236315.1 uncultured Acetobacteraceae bacterium
CGGGACGGCGGCGGGCGGGACGGCGGGGCGCATGCGGGTCAGGCGGCCTCCCGGGCCCCGGCGGGGCGGGACCCGCGGCATCGTCGGGCGTGCGGGCGTGTCCTGTGCTGCGCGCGGCGGCGATGCCGGGGCGGTTCCTGGCCACCCCTGCGCGTCGGCGCGGGGTCAACGCCGCCGCCGACGGGGCCCCCCTCCGATGGCGCTTGACCAGGAGCTGTCCTTCGCGCTCGTCGCGGGCACGGTGGGATGCTTCGTGTGGGGCAGGCTGCCGTGCGACCTGGTGTCGGTGGCCGCGCTGCTGGTCGGCGTGGTGCCCGCGCACAAGGCGTTCGAGGGCTTCTCCGACGAGGGGGTCATCATCATCGCCGCCGCCCTCGTGGTGAGCGCGGGGATCGCGCGCTCGGGGATCGTGGAGGCGGCGATGCGGCCGATCACGCCGCGGCTGCCCACGGTGGGCGTGCAGGTGCCGGTGCTGGTCGGCCTGGTGATGGCGCTGCCGAGGGCGAGCAAGAACGTCGGCGCGCCCGCGATCCTCATGCCGGCGGCGATGCAGCTCGCGCGGCGCACCGGCACGTCGCCGTCCTCGCTGCTGATGCCGATGGCGTCGGCGTCGATGCCGGGCGGGCTGGTGACGCTGGTGGGGACGTCGCCGAACATCCTGATCGCCAAGGTGCGCGCGGAGGTGGAGGGCCGGCCGCTCACCATGTTCGACTTCACGCCGGGGGGGCTGTCGATCGCGGTGCTGGGCGCGGCGTTCCTGGCGCTGGGCTGGCGGCTGCCGCCGCGCGGGCGGCGGCCTCGTTCGCGGCGGCGTTCACCATGGAGGACCACACCGACGAGGCCAGGGTCGGGCCGGGCTCCTCGGCGTGCGGGCGCAGCGTGTCGGCGCTGGAGGCGATGGCGGAGGGCGACGTGGCCGTGGCGCTGGTGCTGCGCGAGCGGTTCCGCAGGCTGCCCGCGCACCCGGACATGGTGCTGCGGCAGGACGACGTGCTGCTGCTGCGCGGCGAGCCCGCGGACCTGGAGCGGCTGGTGGCGCGGGCGCGGCTGGTGCTGGCCGGCGGCGTGCAGGGGGAGACGGTGCTGGTCGAGGGCGTGGTGACCGCGCAGGGCCCGCTGGCGGGCGAGACCCTGGCGCACGCGCGGCTGGAGGAGCGGTTCGCGATCGGGGTGCTCGCGGTCAGCCGCAGCGGCCAGCGCATCGGGCAGCGGCTGGCCAGCGTCAGGCTGCGGATGGGCGACGTGACGGTGCTGCGCTCCGCCTCGCCGCAGATGGCAGAGCGGCTGGGCGAGCCGCACGTGCTGCCGCTGGCCGAGCGCGCGATCATGCTGGGCCGCAACGACCGCGGCGCGGTGCCGGCGCTCGTGCTGGCGGCAGTCGCGGATGCGGTGCGCACGGCGTCGCCCCTGGAAACCGGTCGCCTGAGTGACGGTTTCCAAAGGCGAGCCTCTGGCGGAGTTCGAGGCAGAGCCTCGACCTTGCCTGCCTCAGGCCGCGTCGAGCGCCGCCATCGCCTCGTCCGGCAGCACGAGGCTGGCGGCGGCGAGGTTCTCGCGCAGGTGGGCGAGCGACGAGGTGCCGGGGATCAGCAGGATGTTGGGCGAGCGGCGCAGCAGCCAGGCCAGCGCGGTCTGCATCGGCGTGGCGCCGAGGCGCGCGGCGACCTCGGAGAGGGTGGCGGACTGCAGCGGGGTGAAGCCGCCGAGCGGGAAGAACGGGACGTAGGCCGTGCCGTCGCGGGCGAGGTCGTCGATCAGGGCGTCGTCGTCGCGGTGGGCGAGGTTGTAGTTGTTCTGCACGCAGGCGAGCGCGCAGATGCGCCGGGCCTCTGCGACCTGCACTGGCGTGACGTTGCTCAGGCCGATGTGGCGGATCAGCCCCTGGCGCTGCAGCCCGGCGAGCACGGCGAGCGGCGCCTCGAGCGAGCCCTCGGCGGGCCCGTGGGTCCCGAACATGGCGCGCAGGTTGGCGACCTCCAGCACGTCGACGCCGAGGTTGCGCAGGTTGTCGTGCACGGCCGCGGTCAGCTCGGCGGGGGAGAAGGCGGGGACCCAGCCGCGGTCGGGGGTGCGCCGCGCGCCGAGCTTGGTGACGATGACCAGGTCGTCCGGGTAGGGCGAGAGGGCCTCGCGGATCAGGACGTTGGTGACGTGGGGGCCGTAGAAGTCGCTGGTGTCGATGTGGTTCACGCCGGAGGCCACGGCCTCGCGCAGCACGGCGCGGGCGGCCTCGGGGTCCTTCGGGGGGCCGAACACGCCGGGGCCGGCGAGCTGCATGGCGCCGTAGCCGAGGCGGCGCACGTCGCGGTGGCCGAGGCGGAAGCTGCCGGCGGCGGCGGGCGCGGAGGGCGTGGCGGACTGGAAGGTGTCGGGCATGGCGGCGTGTCCTCTCGGGTGTGGGGGATAGCTGGGCGTGCGCGGGCCGCGCGATAAGCGGGGGATGGCGGCACGGGGCGTGCGGGGAGGCGGACAGTGGCGGTCGATCTGGCGGACGTGCAGGCCTTCGTCGCGGTGGCGCGGGCAAAGGGGTTCCGCGAGGCGGCACGCGTCGGCGGCGGCAGCGCGTCCGGGCTCAGCGAGGCGGTGCGGCGGCTGGAGGCGCAGCTCGGCGTGCGGCTGCTGCACAGGACGACGCGCAGCCTGGCGCCGACGGAGGCCGGCCTGCGCCTGCTGGAGCGGCTGGGGCCGGCGCTCGGCG
>CAXSER010000428.1:0-2686 GCA_964236315.1 uncultured Acetobacteraceae bacterium
GGGGGGGGGGGGGGGGGGGGGGGGGGGGCGGGGGGGGGGGGGGGGGGGGGGGGGCGGGCGGCGCGGCCGTCGGGAGCGAGGGCGAAGGCGCGGGGGAGGTTGTCGTCGAGGAACCGGCGGTACTCGGCCTGGGCGGGGGGAGAGAGGCCGGGCGGGGGCGTGAGGAGAGGGTCGGCGGCCCGGGCGGGGGCGGGGACGAGGGCGGCGATAAGGGCGAGGGCGTGCCTTGGGCGAAGGGGAAGCAAGCAAGGCTGGGCTCTGCCCAGACCCGCAAAGGGTCCGAGGACCCTTTGATCCCTTGACCTAGGGAAGGCGATCCAAGGGCCCAGCCCTTGGCGGAGTTTGAGGCAGAGCCTCAATCTTACCTGCCTTGCCAGTCTTGCCTGCCTTGCCAGTCTTACCTGCCTTGCCAGTCTCAGTGGAAGGCGATCGAGGAGGCGGGGACGTAGCCGGCGCCGACCGTGGAGCGGACCAGGACCCATTTGACGCCGTTCGCCTCGGCCTCGCGCACCACGACCACCGAGGTGCCGTGCGCCAGGAAGCCGACGATGCGGCTCTCCGGCGCGGGGTCGGCGCGCACGGCGATGTCGTGGGACAGGACGCTGCCGAGGCGCTCGCCGTCGGCCATGGCCGGGGCGTCGGGCGTGGCGAGCGGCGGGCGGGAGGGCTGCATGGTGGCCGAGATCGGGCCGGCGACGTCGTCGGAGGGGGCGCGGCCGGGCATGTGGTCGAGCACCACGATGGCGAGCAGGCCGACGGCGAGCGCGGTGGCGGCGAACATGGCGATGCGCTCGCCGCGGCGCTGCACCTGGGCGGCGAGCTGGGCGGTCTCGGCGCGGCTGGCGCGGTTCTGCAGGAAGGCGTTCTGCTGCAGCGCGCTGCGGGCCATCTGCTCGGAGGCGCGCTGGGCGTGGCGGACCAGGTCGAGCTCGCGGGCCAGCTCGGCCTCGCCGGCGCTGCGCGCGGGGGCAGGAGCGGCCTGGGGCGGGCGGCGGAGGCGGGTGGCGACGTCGGTCAGGGTCAGGCGGTGGTGGCCGAGGTGCTCGAGCAGCTTGCGGCGCGCGGTGTCGGCCTCGTTGGCCTGGCCGGAGCCGAGCATGGGCAGCAGCTTGCCGAAGCGGTCGAGGAAGGCGGGGTCGGCGAAAGGGTCCGGGTCTTGCAAGGTGGCCATCGTCGGGGGTGTTCCAGTGGTGCCGTTCCGGCCCGGGCCGGTGCCCGGGGCCGCCTCCGGGCCCGCGCCCGCGGTGGCCGCGCGGCCGGCCGTGTCGCGCGGTCTTGTCGGGGTTTGCCCGTCTTGATACGCCGTTCCGCCTGTCCGAGGAGTTAACCCATGCCAGCCCCCATCGTGAAGCCGGTCCGTGCCGATGCGCCCTCCGACCATGCCGCCGGCGGCGGGGGCGCGGGGCGCGGGCAGGTGCGCAAGGTGGTGCTGGCGTACTCGGGCGGGCTCGACACCAGCGTGATCCTGCGCTGGCTGCAGACCACCTACGGGTGCGAGGTGGTCACCTTCACCGCCGACCTCGGGCAGGGCGAGGAGCTGGAGCCGGCGCGTCGCAAGGCCGAGATGATGGGGATCAAGGAGATCTTCGTCGAGGACCTGCGCGAGACCTTCGTGCGCGATTTCGTGTTCCCGATGTTCCGGGCGAACGCGCTCTACGAGGGGCAGTACCTGCTGGGGACGTCGATCGCGCGGCCGCTGATCGCGCAGCGGCAGATCGAGATCGCGGAGATGGTGGGGGCCGACGCCGTTGCGCACGGGGCGACGGGGAAGGGCAACGACCAGGTGCGTTTCGAGGTCGCCTACTACGCGCTCAAGCCGGACGTGCGGGTCATCGCGCCGTGGCGGGAGTGGGACCTGACCAGCCGCACGAAGCTGATCGAGTTCGCGGAGCACCACCAGATCCCGATCGCCAAGGACAAGCGGGGGGAGGCGCCGTTCAGCGTGGACGCGAACCTGCTGCATTCGTCGTCGGAGGGGAAGCTGCTGGAGGATCCGGCGGACGAGCCGGACGAGGCGGTGTACCAGCGCACGCTGAGCCCGGAGGAGGCGCCGGACAAGGCGACGGTCATCGAGGTGGGGTTCGAGCGGGGCGACGCGGTGTCGATCGACGGGGTGGCGCTGTCGCCGGCGAGCCTGCTGGCGCGGCTCAACGAACTGGGGCGGGCGAACGGGATCGGGCGGCTCGACCTCGTGGAGAACCGGTTCGTGGGGATGAAGTCGCGCGGCGTGTACGAGACGCCGGGGGGGACGATCCTGATGGCGGCGCACCGCGGGATCGAGTCGATCACGCTCGACCGCGAGGCGGCGCACCTGAAGGACGAGCTGATGCCGCGCTATGCCACGGTCGTCTACAACGGGTTCTGGTTCTCGCCGGAGCGGCGGATGCTGCAGGCGGCGATCGACGAGAGCCAGCGGTCCGTGACGGGGGCGGTGCGGCTGAAGCTCTACAAGGGCATGGCGACGGTGATCGGGCGGACCAGCCCGAACAGCCTGTATTCCATGAAGCACGTGACGTTCGAGGACGACCAGGGGGCGTACGACCAGGTCGACGCGGGGGGGTTCATCAAGCTGCAGGCGCTCAGGCTGCGGCTGGGGGCGATGGCGGGGCGCAGGGGCGGCACGCTGTAGCGGCGCCGGGGGGCGGCGGCACCGGCGGCGGCGCGAGGGCGGGGTGGCGGGCGCGGG
>CAXSER010000429.1:0-2685 GCA_964236315.1 uncultured Acetobacteraceae bacterium
CGTCGGTGGAGGGCGCGCCGGCCGAGGCGGCGGGCCCGGTGGCTGCGCCCGTCAGGCCCTGAGTCTGGGGCGGGCGCGTGGCGGTGCGCCCCGTGCCGGCAGGCGTTGTCCGGGGTGACCGATGGACCTGATCGCCGCGTTCCGCACCTTCGTCCGCGTGGCGGAGGCCGGGTCGTTCTCCACGGTGGCACGCGAGGGCGGGGCCACGCAGCCGGCGGTGTCGCGCCAGATCGCGGCGCTGGAGGCGCATCTCGGCGCGCGGCTGATCCAGCGCACGACGCGGCGGCTGACGCTGACCGAGGACGGGCGCGACCTGCTGGCCCATGCGCGCCGGGTGCTGGAGGCGGTCGAGGAGGCGGAGGAGGCGGTCGGGCGGGGCGGGGGCGAGCCGGCCGGGCTGGTGCGGCTCGCGGTGCCGAGCGTGTTCGGGCGCATCCACGTGGCACCGAAGCTGCGCGCGCTGCTGGAGCGCTATCCCGCGCTGTCGGTCGAGCTGCACGTGGCGGACCGGCCGCACGACCTGGTGGCGGAGGGGCTTGACCTCGCGATCCGCTCGGCGACCGCGGAGGGCAGCAGCCTGATCGCGCGCAGGGTGGGGTCCTCGGCGCGGCTGACCCTGGCGTCGGCGGAGTACGTCGCGCGGCGCGGGGTGCCGGCGCATCCCGCGGACCTCGCGCGCCACGAGTGCATCACCTTCCTGCAGATGCCCTCGCCGCACGACTGGCACTTCGAGGGCGCGGACGGGCCGGTCACCGTGCACGTCGGCGGGCGGTTCAGCACCGACGGCTCGGAGGCGCTGCGCGAGGCGGTGCTGGCCGGGCTGGGGGTGGCGCTGCTGCCGGCGTGGTACTTCCGCGACGAGCTGGCGGACGGGCGGGTGCTGGCGGTGCTGCGCGACTGGCAGCCGCCGCGGGTGGCGATCAACGCGGTCTATCCGTCGCGCAGGCACCTGGCGCCGAGGGTGCGCGCGGTGATCGACTTCCTGGTGGAGGAGTTCAGGGCGGACCCGACGCTGGCGCCGGACGGGGCCTGAGCACGGTGGTGCCCTGCCGGGAGCCACCGGGCGGAGGTGGCCAAAGGCCCGACGGTCCTCTTGGGTCGCTGGAAGGGCCACAGGAGGGAGCCGTCCCTGGGCCTGCTTGACTTAGAGAAGGCCAGTCCAGGGCGGCTCGCCCTGGCGGAGCTCGAGGCAGAGCCTCGACCTTGCTTCCTGCCGTTGTGGCGTTGCTTTCCGCGCTCTAGTCTGGCCGCGTGACGGTTCCCGTATCCCTGCGTGCGCGGCTGGCCGTCGAGGTCGTGCACGACCTCGTCTGCCCGTGGTGCTACCTCGGCATGCGGCGGCTGCTGCGCACGCTGCGGCGGCGGCCCGACCTGCAGTTCGAGCTGGTGTGGCGGCCGTTCCTGCTGAACCCGGACATGCCGCCGGGCGGGATGGCGCGCGCGGACTACGTGTCGCGCAAGTTCGGCGGCGAGGAGCGGGCGCGGCGGCTGTACGCGTCGATCACGGAGATCGGGCTGGCCGAGGGGGTGCAGTTCCGCTTCGAGCGCATCCGGCGCACGCCGTCGAGCGTGGACGCGCACCGCCTGGTCAGGCTGGCGGCGCGCTGCGGGCGGGCGTCGGAGACGGTCGAGGCGCTGTTCGCCGCGCACTTCACCGACGGGCGCGACCTCGGCGACCTGCGGGTGCTGGTGGCGGTCGCGGCGTCGTGCGGGCTGGACGGGGAGGCGGCGCGGCAGTTCCTCGTCGGCGGGGAGGAGGCGGAGGCGATCCACTCGGAGAACCTGCGGGCGCACCGGCTCGGGATCAACGGGGTGCCGTGCTTCGTGGTGGCGGGGCGGCACGCGATCGCGGGGGCGCAGGAGCCGGAGGTGATCGAGCGGCTGCTCGACGTGGCGGCGGTGGAGATCGCGGAGGCCTAGGGGCGGCGTGGGGCGCGGCCTTCGAGCAAGCAAGGTCGGGCTCTGCCCGAACCCGCCAAGGACCAGGGGTCCTTGGATCCCCATTCCTCAGGAGAAGGCGATCCAAGGGCCCAGCCCTTGGCGGAGCTCGAGGCAGAGCCTCGACCTTGCCTGCCCCGGTCGTGGCGGCACAGGACTGCCGGTGCTGCCTGCGCAGGTGAATTCCCGGGAGTCGCGTCGTGTGGAGACTGAGGGGCCGGTGCCTTGCGGCGGCCCCTGGCCTTGACTCGCGGCCGCCCAGTCGAGGGTGCTGCACGATGTTTTGACAACATGTTATAACATCAAACAACGCTATAACATATCATTATTTGATCCGGGATCTTCGGTGTCCGGTCGGCTCAGAGGCCCCAGAAGCGGGCGATCTCCTCGGTGGCCTGCACGCCCACCGGCAGCACCCAGTTCTGCTCGCGGCCATGGCGCGCGGGGTAGCCGTGGCCCATGCGCGCCAGGCTCCAGTGCTCGATCGCCGGCCGGCCGTCGGCGTCGCGCCAGACGCGGCGGCGCAGGCCGGTGTCGGGCGAGCTCTCCTCGTCGGGGGCGGCGTGCAGGCCGTGCAGGGCGGCGAACTGCAGCGCGAGGGAGTCGGCGTTTGCGGGGTTGACGGTGTGGTCGGCGCCGCCCTGCCAGATCGACAGGCGCGGCCAGGCGGGGACGGCGGCCGGGCCGTGGGCGCGCGCGGCGTCGGCCCAGGCGGCGGGGCTGCGCTGCGGGCCGGCCTGCATCATG
>CAXSER010000430.1:0-2674 GCA_964236315.1 uncultured Acetobacteraceae bacterium
CTCGCCCTGGCGGAGTTTGAGGCAGAGCCTCAACCTTGCTTCTTCCCCACCCCCCCAAGCATAAACAAAGCATAAAGACGCCGCGCATTTCCTCGCGCCCCAGTCCCGAGCGAGATTGACTTGCCCCCGCCCCGCCGCCATCTGTATCCGCGCCGCCCCGACAGGGCTGCGGGCCGCCGAACCCAGCGGGCCGCACTGCACAGGTCCCCGACACGATGTCCTACACCAACGACCCCGGCCAGGACCCTGGCCCGTGGCGCCCCCAGCTCGTCCTGCCGCGCGGACGCGGCCCCCGCCGCTTCAACCCGGGGATCGCCGGCGCCGTCGTCGTGGCGCTGGCCGCCGCCGGCACCCTGCTCGGCAGCTTCTACACGGTGCAGCCCACCGACATGGCCGGCGTGCGCCGCTTCGGCACCGTGCTCACGACGGAGCCGGTCGGCCCCGGCCTGCACATGAAGCTGCCCTGGGTCGACACCGTCGACACCATCCAGACCAGCCTCGACACCTACCAGCTCGACGACCTGGTCGTGTACACGCTGGACAACCAGCCCGTGCGCGTCGGCATCGGCATGAGCTACCGCATCCCGCGCGAGGCCGTGCTCAAGCTGCTCTACACCGTCGGCCGCACCGGCAACCTCGACATCGCCGCCAACATCCGCCCCGTGCTCGCCGATCGCGTGCTGCAGGTCTTCTCCACCCAGAGCACCGTCAACATCTCCGCCAACCGAGAGCAGATCGCCACCGCCATCAGGAAGGGCGTCGCCCAGGGCCTGGGCAGCATCTTCGGCCTGGAGATCACCGACCTCCAGCTCAGCTCCATCACCTACAGCCCCAGCTTCCAGGCCTCCGTCGAGGCCGCGGTCGCCGCCAAGAACGACGCCATCCGCGCCGAGAACACGGTCGTGAAGGTGCGCTACGAGGGCGAGCAGGCCAAGGTCCAGGCAGAGGCGCAGGCCGCCGCCCGTATCGCGTCCGCCAACGGCGAGTCCGAGGCCGCCATCGCCCAGGCCCGCGGCGAGCGCGAGGCCTCGATCCTGCGCGCCCAGGGCACCAGCCAGGCCGCCCTCCTGCTCGGCGACGCCGACTCCAAGGTGATCGCCCAGGTCGGCGCCGCCGTCGCCGCCAACCCCGGCGTCGTCGCCTACGAGCAGGCCCACCGCTGGAACGGCCAGATGCCCGCCACCATGCTCGGCGGCGCCAGCCCCGCCACCCTGTTCAACCTGCCGGCCGCTACGTCCGCGCGGTAAGCTCCGCCTCCAGCGCCTCCAGCCGCTCGCGCAGCCCCTCGCGCACGCCGTCCTCGACTCCGTCCGCCTGGAGCTGCTCCAGCAGCCGCACCCGGCACCGGTCGTGCGACCCCTCCACGTCGCCCACCCGGCTGCCGGCCAGGCACTGCGCATACTCCGCCTGGTGCCCCGCCGAGACGCCAGGCAGCCCCGCGAAGATCTCGTCCAGCTCCTGGTCCACCCAGCCGGGGGCGACCGGGCCTTCCTCGGTGTTGGACACCTTCATCTCGACCATCCGCAGTCTCCTTCAAAAGCAAGGTTGAGGCTCCGCCTCGAACTCCGCCAAAGGCTGCGCCCTTGGAACGCATCCCCTGAGAGAAGGCATTCCAAAGGCCCGGCCTTTGGCGGGTCTGGGCAGAGCCCAGCCTTCCTTACCGTGCCGCCCCCAGCGCCCAGGCCAGCACGCCCTTCTGCGCGTGCAGCCGGTTCTCCGCCTCGTCGAACACCACCGAGCGCGGCCCGTCGATCACCTCGGCGCTCACCTCCTCGCCCCGGTGCGCCGGCAGGCAGTGCATGAAGATCGCGTCCTCCGCCGCAAGCGACATCAGCCGCTCCGTCACCTGGTACGGCGCCATCAGGTTGTGCCGGCTCTCCGCCGGGTCGTCCGACATGCTGACCCAGGTGTCGGCCACCACCGCCCGCGCCCCGCGCACCGCGGCCGCGGCGTCCGTCACGACCTCGACCCGCGCGCCCTGCGCCCTTGCCCACGCCAGCACCGCCTCGCCCGGCGCCAGCGCCTCCGGGCACGCGAGGCGCAGCGTGAAGTCGAACCGCGCCGCCGCCTCGATCCAGGACCGCGCCACGTTGTTGCCGCAGCCGACCCACGCCACCGACTGCCCGGCGATCGGCCCGCGGTGCTCCTCGAACGTCATCACGTCCGCCATCACCTGGCACGGGTGGGACTGCGCGGTCAGCCCGTTGATCACCGGCACCGTGGCGTGCGCAGCCAGCTCGTGCAGCTTGTCCGGGTTGTCCGTGCGCAGCATGATCGCGTCGACGTAGCGCGACATCACCCGCGCCGTGTCGGGGATGCTCTCGCCGCGCCCGAGCTGCATCTGCGCGCCGCTCAGCACGATCACGTCGCCGCCGAGCTGGCGCATCGCCACCTCGAACGACACACGCGTGCGCGTCGACGGCTTCTCGAAGATCAGCGCCAGCGTCCGCCCCGACAGCGGCCGCCCGGCCGCCGGCAGCCCGGCCACAGCCCCGGAGCGCGCCCCCGCCCGCGCCTGCTTGAGCGACACGGCCACGTCGAGCATCTGCCGCAGCGTCGCCGTGTCGAAGTCGCACAGGTCGAGGAAGTGCCGCGGGGACTCGATCGCCTCGGCGCCCGCGCGCCGCAGCGCCCCGCTCACGACACCGGGTCCAGCGGCGCCGGCTCCGTGACG
>CAXSER010000431.1:0-2664 GCA_964236315.1 uncultured Acetobacteraceae bacterium
TGGCCTGCCGAGCGCAACGCCGCCCGGGGCGCCGCGTCGCCTGCGTCGAGGCCGGGCGCTGCGTTCCCGCGCGGGTGTCGCCCAACTGTCACAGCCGGCCCGGGCGGGCCGGCCTGTCTCCCCGGTGTGCCAGAACCTCGCCGACGCAACAACCCGCCGTTGCAGACGCCCGTGGCACGGAAGGCAGGGCCGGGCTCTCCCTCCGCTGCCCATTCCGACGACCCAGGCGGGTCGTCGGAACCTTTGGCCAGCTGCGCCCGGACCCGCCAGGGGCGGGCCGCCCCTGGACCGGCCTCCTTCAGGAGAAGCCGGTCCAGGACGGCCCGCCCTGGCGGAGCCCGGGGCAGCGCCTCGACCTTGCCTTGCGCCTCAGTGCGTGACCGCCGCCGCCGGCTGCCACCCTGCCAGCCCCGCGCGCCAGAACACGAAGCTGTAGATGTCCGTGGCCAGCGCGTCGTTCTGGCTCCGGGTCGAGCCGATCCCGTGCCCGCCCTCGCGGTCGATGCGCAGCAGCACCGGGTTCGTCGTCCCCGACGCCTGCAGCGCCGCGGCCAGCTTCGCCGGCTCCCACGGCGAGACGCGCGGGTCGTTGAGCCCGGTGGTGATCATCACCGCAGGATACCGCGTCCCCGCCACGATGTGCTGCAGCGTGTCCATCTCGAACAGGTTGCGGAACCCCTGCTCGGTGGTGACGCTGCCGAACTCGGGGATGTTGGACGGCCCGTTCGGCGAGAACTCCGAGCGCAGCGGGTTGGCCACCGGCACCGCGTCGATCACGCCGGCGAACAGGTCCGGCCGCTCCGTCATCGCGCGCCCCATGGTGATGCCGCCCGCCGAGCCGCCGAAGATGAACAGCTTGTCGGGCGTGGTGGCGCCGCGCGCGACCAGGTCCTCGGCGCAGGCGATCAGGTCGCGCCAGGTGTTGGGCTTGCTCGCGTCCTTGCCGGCGAGCCGCCAGGCGTCGCCCAGCTCGCCGCCGCCGCGCACGTGGCACGAGGCGTAGCTGCCGCCCTCGCGCAGGAAGCCGACGGTGCGCGGGCTGAAGTCGGCGAGCTGCGAGATGCCGTACGACCCGTACGCCTGCACCAGCATGACCTGCGGCCCCTGCGCGTCCCTCGGCTGCACCAGCGACAGCGGCACCTTCGTGCCGTCCGCGGCCTTCGCCTCGAGGTCGGAGACGACGTAGCGCGCCGGGTCGAGCGCGGGCTTCTGGGTCAGCGCCAGGTCGCGGAACGTGGCGGCCTGCGGGTCGTAGGCGAACTCGGTGGGCGGCACGGCCCAGCTCTCCAGCGCCAGCGACACGCCCGGCGCGCGCGGGTCGGTGAACGCGGACTCGACGTGGCCGCGGAACGGCAGCGCCACCTCCTGCGCCTCCGTCGAGCCCGCGGGGATGCGCAGCAGCTGCGAGTACGCGCCGGTCCGCGTCACGACGTAGAGCGCGTCGGCGGCGGCGTGGATCGAGTCGACCACCCGGTCGGGCCGCGCCGGGAGCAGCACGCTGGCGGCCGACAGCGGCTGCCCGGCCTTCAGCGCCAGGACCTGGAAGGTCGGCGCGCCGTGGTGCGACAGCAGGAACATCGCGTCGCCGCGCATCTCGATGTCGTTGACCTCGTCCTCGCGCGAGAGGAACGGCGTCCAGGCCACCGCGGGGTCGTCGACCTGGGCGACCGGGGCGAGCCAGGCGGCCAGCTCGTTCTGCACCCCGTTGATGCTCAGCGCAGCCGCCATCGGCGCGCCGGGGACGATCTGCAGGCTGGGCTGCTCGACCGCGGAGAACGCAGGGCCGTGGCCGACGGTGGAGCCGAGCACGGGGACCAGCGCGCCGTGCAGGTCCCAGCGCTGCACCGTGGTGTCCTTGTACTTCTCGATGTCGGACTCCCCGGGCGCCAGCTGCTTGAGGCGCACGAAGTACAGCGTGGCGCTGTCGCGGCTCCAGGTGCTGGCGCCGTACTCCGCGCGGTCCAGCGGCCCGGCGATGCGCGCGCCGCTGGCCGCGTCGTACACCGAGATCGCCGCGTCCTCGGAGCCGCCGGCCGAGACGCCGACCGCGACCTTGGAGCCGTCGGGCGCGGGCAGGATGTAGTTGATCGCCATCGGCGTGCCGCCCTGCTCGGCCCTGAGCGCCGAGACGTCGACCAGCCTGCGCCGCCCGGTCGCGTCGGCGACCACCAGGTCGAAGTTGTCCGAGCCCGGCGCGCGCTCCTGGTAGAAGGCGCGGCCGTTGTAGGTGGCGTAGTCCTGGATGAAGCCGAAGCTCGCGGTGAAGGCGGCGACGCGCTGCTCCAGCGCGGCGCGGCTGGGGATGGAGTCCAGGATCGCGCGGGTGCGCTCGCCCTGCGCGCCCATCCAGGCCAGCGTCGCCGGGTCGAGCGCCTCCATGCCGCGGTAGGGATCGGTGACGCTGCGGCCCCACAGCGTCTCCGTCACCGGCGAGGGCGCGATGGGCGCAGGCTCGGCCGCGAGCGCGGGGGCAAGGGCGAGGCACCCGAGCGCGAGGCCGTGGATCGCTGAACGCATTCTGTCGTGTCCCGTGGTGGCTGGCATGGGAGAGTAGGGGGGGCGAGGAAGGAAGCAAGGTCGAGGCTCTGCCTCGAGCCCCGCCAGGGCGAGCCGCCCTGGACCGGCCTTCCCTGGGTCAAGGGATCAAGGGGTCCTCGGACCCTT
>CAXSER010000432.1:0-2652 GCA_964236315.1 uncultured Acetobacteraceae bacterium
CTGGCCATTCCGATGGCCCAAGAGGGCCATCGGAACCTTCGGCCAGCCACGCCCGGACCCGCAAAGGGTCCGAGGACCCTTTGATCCCTTGACTCAAGTAATGGATTCCAAAGGCGAGCCTTTGGCGGAGTTCGAGGCAGAGCCTCGACCTTGCTTGCCTGCCGGCGTGGCCCCCTGCCCTGCCGAGTTCTGCGGCCGGGTTTTTGCAGGGCGGGGCGTGGCTGCGGCGGTCGCGGCAGGACACTGGGCAAGGACATCGCGAGATGCTTCACGGCGACATCAGCAGCAGCAGGGACACGGTCGGCGTGGCCGTGGTGAACTACAAGATGCCGCGGCTGCACACGCGCGCCGAGGTGCTGGAGAACGCGCGCGCGATCGCGGCGATGGTGGTCGGCATGAAGTCGGGGCTGCCGGGCATGGACCTGGTGATCTTCCCCGAGTACTCGACGCACGGGATCATGTATGACAGCGCCGAGATGTACGAGACGGCGTCCTCGGTGCCGGGCGAGGAGACGGAGATCTTCGCCGAGGCGTGCCGCAGCGCGAAGGTGTGGGGGGTGTTCTCGCTGACCGGGGAGCGGCACGAGGAGCATCCGCACAAGGCGCCGTACAACACGCTGATCCTGATGAACGAGCAGGGCGAGATCGTGCAGAAGTACCGCAAGATCATGCCGTGGGTGCCGATCGAGGGGTGGTATCCGGGCAACTGCACGTACGTCAGCGACGGGCCGAAGGGCCTGAAGGTCAGCCTGATCATCTGCGACGACGGCAACTACCCCGAGATCTGGCGGGACTGCGCGATGAAGGGCGCGGAGCTGATCGTGCGCTGCCAGGGCTACATGTATCCGGCCAAGGAGCAGCAGATCCTGATGGCCAGGGCCATGGCGTGGGCGAACAACTGCTACGTCGCGGTGGCCAACGCGACGGGATGGGACGGGGTGTACACCTACTTCGGGCACTCCTCGATCGTGGGGTTCGACGGGCGCACGCTGGGCGAGTGCGGCACGGAGGAGTACGGCATCCAGTACGCGGCGCTGTCGGTGTCGCTGATCCGCGATGCGCGGCGGACGATGCAGTCGGAGAACCATCTCTTCAAGCTGCTGCACCGCGGGTACACCGGGCTGATCAACTCGGGCGACGGGGACAAGGGCGTGGCGGCGTGCCCGTTCGAGTTCTACGGCAAGTGGGTCAACGACCCGGAGGCGGCGCGCGAGATGGTGGAGAGCTTCACCCGGCCGACGGTGGGGACACAGGAGTGCCCGATCGAGGGGCTGCCGAACGAGAGCACGCTGCACCGCTGAGGCGCGGGCCGCGCGCCCGGGTGTGGTTGCGCGCGGCGGGAGGAAGCAGGGTCGGGCCCTGGCCAAACCCGCCAGGCGGAGGGAGCCGCCCCCGGACCGGCCTTGCTTGAGGAACGGTTTCCAGAGGCGAGCCTTTGGCGGAGTTCGAGGCAGAGCCTCGATCCTGCCCTCTATTGCGCGGCCGCGTGCAGGCGGCCGGGCGTGGCGCGCGCGGCGGAGAGCAGGCGCTCGGCGAGGGCGCCGAACAGCAGGCCGAGCGTGGCCCACATCGTGGCCTGCATGGCGATCGTGGCCATGCGGAAGCGCCAGAGCACGACGGCGTCGAAGCCGTCGGGGACCTCCTGCACGGCGGGGAGCAGCAGCATGAGCGCGGCCATGGCGGCGGCGTAGAAGCCGGCGGCGAGCAGGCCGGCGGACCAGGCGCCGCGCGCGGGCAGCAGGTGGCGGCGGATCGCTGCGGAGGCGGCCAGGGCGGCGACGGAGAGGGCGATCATCGTGAAGTAGAGCGCGGTGCGCAGGCCGATGGTGTCGGGCTCGCCGACGGAGGGGGGGTTGGAGGGGTACTTCAGGTCGGGGACCAGGAAGACCGCGACGAAGCCGGCGGCTGCGAGCAGCAGGGCGAGGGCGCGGGGGTCCGTGGTGCCTGCCCTGCCCCACGCGGCGGCGAAGACGAGGGCGAACAGGCCGCCGAACGCGGCGCCGTAGACCACGGTGCCGGTGAGCAGGCCGGGGCCGGCCTGGTTGGGGCGGCTGACCAGCTCGGGCTCGGGGAGCGCGGGGGCGTGGCCGGCCGCGGCCTCGGCGGCGGCGTGGGCCTCGTCCATGGCGGCCTCGAAGGCGATGGCGCGCTCGACCTGCGGCTCGCCGAGGGTGCGGCCGACGGCGAACAGGAGCAGCCCGGCGACGAGGCCCGCGATCATGCCGCGGACCAGGAGCCTGCCCGTCACGTCCCGTCCCCTGCCGTCAGTGGCACGGGAAGCCGAGGAGGTGGCGCGAGTCGTGCACCCACTCGTGGACGTACATGCCTTTGACCAGAGAGGTGGCGCCTTCCTCGGCGCCGACGAAGTAGAGGGCGAGCAGGGCCAGGGCGCCGAACACCAGCCACGGCGCGATCTCGCGGACCGGGATCGGGGCGGCGGGCGCGCCGGCGGTGCCGGCCTGGGGGGTGTCGGGCATGGTCGTTCTCCTGGCGGGGTCGCGGCGCGGGCGCGGCGGCGGGCGGGTCGGTACTGCGGGGCCAGTGTGCCATGGGGCGGCGGGGGAGACGAGGCCGTTGTTCCCCAGGGCGGTGTTGCGGGGCGGTGTTGCGGGGCGGTGTTGCGGGGCGGTGTTGCGGGGCGGTGTTGCGGGG
>CAXSER010000433.1:0-2646 GCA_964236315.1 uncultured Acetobacteraceae bacterium
GCATGCCGCCGCTGCCGCCGGTGCCGCCGCCCATGCTGCCGGAGGTGCTGGTGTCGCCCTGGCCCATCTGGCCGGGCTTGCCGCCGACGGAGGTGGCGCTGGTGCTGGTCTGCGCCAGGGCGGGGGTCGCGGCGGCGAGGGCCAGGAGGGCGGCGAGGGCGAGGGGGCGCATGGCAGGGCTCCGCGGCGGTGGGGGACGCGGGTGCTACTCCGCTCGGGGGCGGGGGTTGCGCGGGGAGGGGATCACGAAGCGGGAGGGCAGGAAGGAAGGCCAGAGGCTCTGCCTCTGGACTCCGCCAAGGGCCGGGCCCTTGGATCGCCTTCTCCTAGGTCGAAGGCACTTCGGACCCTTTGCGGGTCCGGGCGGAGCTGGCCAAGGGTTCCGATGGCCCGCCTGGGCCATTGGAATGGCCGGCGGAGGGAGGGCCCGGCCTTGCCTCCTACAGCCCGGCGAGCGTCCGCAGGCCGGCGGGCGGGCGGGCGCCGTACTGCGCGATCACCGCGGAGGCGGCGATGCTGCCGATCCGGCCGGCGTCGGCGAGGTCGCGGCCTGCCGCCAGCGCGGCGAGGACGCCGGCCGCGTAGGCGTCGCCGGCGCCGGTGGTGTCGAGCACCTCGGACGGGGCCGCCTCCACCGTCACGGTCTCGGCGCCGCGGAGCAGAAGGCTGCCCTGTTCGCTGCGGGTCAGGGCGGCGAGGGCGACCTCCGTGCGGGCCTGGGCGGCGGCGTCCTCGAAGCGGTCGCAGCGGTAGAGGCTGCAGATCTCGGCCTCGTTGGCGAACAGGATGTCGACCTCGTTGCGCACCAGGTCGCGGAAGGCGTCGCGGTGGCGGTCGACGCAGAACGCGTCGGACAGGGAGAGCGCGACCTGGCGGCCGGCGCGGTGGGCGCAGGCGGCGGCGCGGCGGAAGGCGGCCTGGGCGGCGGGGGGGTCGAACAGGTAGCCTTCCAGGTAGGTGATCGCGGAGTCGGCGACCAGGGCCTCGTCGATGTCGGCGTCGCCGAGCACGACGGAGGCGCCGAGGAAGGTGTTCATGGTGCGCTGCGCGTCGGGGGTGACGAGGACGACGCAGCGCGCGGTGGGGGCGCCGCCCCGCAGCGGGTGGCTGGCGAAGTGCACGCCCGAGGCGGCGATGTCGCGCTCGAACGCCTGGCCGAGCGCGTCGTCGGCGACCTTGCCGGCGTAGGCCACGCGCGCGCCGAGGGCTGCGGCGACGGCGCAGGTGTTGGCGGCCGAGCCGCCGCTGGACTGGCGGGCGTCGGGCAGGGCCTCGGTGAGGCGGGTCGCGGTGTCGGCGTCGATCAGGGCCATGGCGCCAGGGCGCATGTCGTGGCGCGAGAGGAAGTCGTGCGGCACGGCGGCGATCACGTCCACGATGGCGTTGCCGATGCCGAGAAGGTCGAAGCGTGCTGGCTGCATGGGCTGTCCCCGGGATGGCCGCGCGCGTGGCCCGCGCCGGCGGGGGGCTCGTATCACCGGGGGGGGTGGGAAGGAAGGCCGGGGGGGTGGGGAAGGCAGGGCCGGGGGTGGGGAAGGAAGGCCAGGGCGCTGCCCTGGACCCGCCAGGGGGAGCCCCCCTGGACCGGCGTCCGGAAGGGGGCTCAGGCGTGGGGGCTCAGGCGTGGGGGCTCAGGCGGGGGGGGGCTCGTCGTGGCCCAGGCGGGCGAGCAGCTCCGGCACGGCGGAGGCGGGGCAGGGGCGGCTGTAGAGGAAGCCCTGCACCTGGTCGCAGTGCGCGGCGCGCAGGATCTCGACCTGCTCCGGCGTCTCCACCCCCTCGGCGGCGACCTTCATGCCGAGGCTGGCGCCCAGGCCGATGGCGGCGCGCACGATCGCCAGGCTGTCGGCGTTGCGGGCCACGTCGCGCACGAAGGACTGGTCGATCTTGATCTTGTCGAATGGGAAGGACTGCAGGTAGCTGAGCGAGGAGTAGCCGGTGCCGAAGTCGTCCATGGCGATGCGCACGCCGGCGGCGCGCAGCTGGTGCAGGGTGGCGAGCACGGCCTCGCTCTCGCGCAGCAGCACGGTCTCGGTGATCTCCAGCTCCAGGCGGCCCGGGGCCAGGCCGGCGCGCGACAGGGCGTCGCGCACCACCTCGACCAGGTGCCGCGTGCGGAACTGGGCGGGCGAGACGTTGACGGCGACGCTGACGGCCTCGGGCCAGCGCGCGGCCTCGCGGCAGGCGCGGTGCAGCACCCACTCGCCGATCTCGACGATGAGGCCGACCTCCTCGGCGATCGGGATGAAGTCGCCGGGCGGCACCACGCCGTGCGCGGGGTGGTGCCAGCGCAGCAGCGCCTCGAAGCCGCCGATGCGGCCCGACGCGAGGTCGACCAGCGGCTGGTAGTGGATCTCGAACTGCTCCTCCTCGATGGCGCGGCGCAGGTCGAGCTCCAGTCGGCGGCGGGCCTGCACCTGGACGTCCATGGACGGCTCGAAGAAGCGCGCGGTGCTGCGGCCTTCCGCCTTGGCGCGGTAGAGGGCCATGTCGGCGTTCTTGAGCAGGGCGGGGGCGTCGCGCCCGTCGGCCGGGGCCACCGCGATGCCGATGCTCACGCCGATGGAGATGCGGGCGCTGTCGAGCGTGAACGGCTCGGAGAGGGCGGCGACGATGCGGCGGGCCAGGCGCCCGGCCTCGGCGGCG
>CAXSER010000434.1:0-2643 GCA_964236315.1 uncultured Acetobacteraceae bacterium
CCGCACAGCGGCTTCCCAGCTGGCAGCACCGGATTGAACCCGGCCGCGCGAAGCACCCGGACCGCGGCGCGCAGGTTCTCCGGCTCGAAATACCGGTTGAACGTGTCGGCGAGCAGCAGCACGTCGCCGCGCGGGGCCGGCGCCGCCCCGGCCTCTGCGTCGCGGAACGGATGGCGCGTCCACGCCGGCAGCGGCCGCGACGCCGACAGCCCCGCGACGCGCTCGCCCAGCCTGCGCAGCGCGGGCACGCGGTTGCGCAGGTTGGCCAGCGGCGCGAGGCGCGCGGCCCACGGCGCGTAGCGCGGCATCTCCGCCACCAGGCGCTCGCGCAGCGACATCCCGTGCACCGCCGAACGCGCGGCGAGGTGCTCGATCTTCATCTTCGCCATGTCGACGCCGGTGGGGCACTCTCGTCTGCACGCCTTGCACGACACGCAGAGCTTCATCGCCGCCTGCACCTCGTCCGACGCCAGCCCCTCGCTGCCGAGCTGCCCGGTCAGCGCCAGCCGCAGCGTGTTGGCCCGCCCGCGCGTGAGGTCGATCTCGTTGCGGGTGACGCGGTAGCTCGGGCACATCACGCCGACGCTGAACTTGCGGCAGGTCCCGTTGTTGTTGCACATCTCGACCGCGCCGAGCAGCCCGCCCTGCGGCCCCGGCCACGCCGACCAGTCCAGCGCCGGCACGACCGCGGCATCGGCCGCGTACTCCGGCCCGTAGCGGAACAGGCTGCGGTCGTCCATGCGCGGCGGATGGACGACGCGGTTCGGGTTGAGCACGCCGTCCGGGTCGAAGGCGTCCTTGACCGCCTCGAACGCGCGCACGATCCGCGCCCCGAACATCGGCTCGTGGAACTCCGAGCGCACGATGCCGTCGCCGTGCTCGCCGCTGTGCGACCCCTTGTACTCGCGCACCAGGGCGAAGCATTCCTCCGCGACGGAGCGCATGGTGGCGACGTCGCCGGGATCCTTCATGTTGAGCACCGGCCGCACGTGCAGGCAGCCGACGGAGGCGTGCGCGTACCACGTCCCCTTGGTGCCGTGCCGCTCGAACACCTCGTTGAGCCGCCCGGTGTAGTCCGCGAGGTCGTCGAGCCCGACGGCGCAGTCCTCGATGAACGAGACCGGCTTCCCGTCGCCCTTCATCGACATCATGATGTTCAGCCCCGCCTCGCGCACCTCGGCCACGCGCGCCTGGAACGCGGGATCGGTGACGCGCACCACCGCACCGGGAAAACCCAGGTCGGCCATCGCCTCGTCGAGCAGCCCGAGCTGGCGCAGCAGCGTGGCGTCGTCGTGGCCGTGGAACTCCACGATCAGCAGGCTGTCCGGCTCGCCGCGCACGATGGCGTCGATGGTGGCGCGGTAGATCGCGATCTGCCGCCCGAGGTCGATCATGGTGCGGTCCACCAGCTCGACCGCCTCCGGGTCCAGCCGCACCAGGTGGCGCGACGCCGCCATGGCCGCGCGGAACGTTGGGAACTGGCAGATGCCCAGCACCTTGCGCGGCTTGATCGGCGCCAGCTGCAGGTCCAGCGCCGCCGACAGCGCCAGCGTGCCCTCCGACCCCACGAGCAGGCGCGCGAGGTTGTCGCGCCGCTCCGCCTGCGCCGCGGGCGTGAGCAGCTCCAGGTTGTAGCCGCCGACGCGCCGGAGCTGCGTCGGGAAGCGCGCCGCGATCTCAGCGGCCTCCGCCTGGCCGATGGCGCGCAGCCGGGCGACGAGCGCCGCCAGCGCCGGGTCGTGGGCGGCCGCGTCGCGGAAGGTCGGGTTGTCGAACGCGGTCTTGCCGGACCCGGAGCCCGGCCCGCCGTGCAGCGCCGGCCCCGCGAGGCTGCCCGCCGGCGCGCTGTCCGGGTGCAACGTGCCGCGCATGTCCGCGCCGCCCGCCTCGCGCCCGCGCGGCGTCGGGCCGGAGGCGCCCGCCTCCCCGAAGCGGTGCCTGCTCCCGTCGGCCAGGATCGCGTCGATCCCCGCCACGTTGTCCGCCATCAGCCCGTAGCGGATCGACTTCGACCCGCACGAGTTGTTGCCCGCCATCCCCCCGATCGTGCAGCGCGCCTGCGTCGACGGGTCCACCGGGAAGAACAGCCCGTGCGGGCGCAAGGCGTCGTTGAGGTGCGACAGCACGATCCCCGGCTCCACGCTCACGCGCCGCGCCTCGACGTCGAGGTGCAGCACGCGCCGCATGTGGCTGCTGCAGTCCAGCACCAGCGCGCGGTTCACCGTCTGCCCGCACTGGCTGGTGCCGCCGCCGCGCGCCAGCACGGGGACGCCGTGCTCGCGCGCGACCTGGAGCGCCACCGCCATGTCGTCCGCGTCGCGCGGCACCACCACGCCCACCGGCTCGACCTGGTAGATCGAGGCGTCCGTCGCATACCGGCCCCGGTCGCCAGGCCCGAACAGCACCTCGCCGCGCAGCTCACGGCGGAGGCGGGCGGCGAGGCGGGGGTCGCCGAGGGGAGCGGGGGAGTGTCCCAATGCGGTGCGGCCTTCAGGAGAGGTAAGGCCAGGGCTCTGCCCTGGACCCGCCAGGGCGAGCCGCCCTGGACCGGCTTTACTTAAGGGGTGGTTTCCAAAGGCCCAGCCTTTGGCGGAGCCTCGACCTTGCTTCCTACCGGACAGCCGTCGCGTACGCAGGCGCCTC
>CAXSER010000435.1:0-2639 GCA_964236315.1 uncultured Acetobacteraceae bacterium
GCCGGCAGGGCGCGCGCGCGCGGGCGGGGCGGAGGATGGCGGCGGGGCGGGGGTGCGGGCGGAGGCGGGGCGGGCAGAGGCGGGGCGGGCGGGGGCGGGACCGGGTGGCTCCGGGCCAGGTCTTCCGGGAGGGCTGGTCGCGGCGGAGGAGACGGGCCGCGGCGGGGATGATGCCGTCGACGGCGACCGGGGTGGGGATGATGCCGTCGACGGCGACCGGGGTGGGGTGGTGGCGAGTCCGGAGCCGGGCGTCGATGCCGCGGCCGTGTCACCGCCCTGGGCGATGGATGCGGCGCCCTCCCCTGCCCCGGCGGTCGCGCCTGCCGTGACGGCTCCGGTCGTCGCGGTCACGGCACACCCGGTTCCGTCCCGTGCGGAGGCAGAACGGGCCGGGGCGTCGGGGGGCGAGGTGGCCAGGGGGGATGCAGGGGGTGCGGGCATGCCTGCGCGACCGGTCGTGACGCCAGGGGGCGGGGCGGGCATTGCGGCGCCGCGCGGCTCGGCGCCGGAGATCTCGGCGATCGTGCGTGCGGTCGTGGCAGAGGCCGAGGCGGTGCCGTCCCCTGTTCCCGACGGCCCGGCAGGCGGCGATGCCGACAGGGCCGGGGCGGAGGCCGTACCGGCGGCGGTCGCGGAGCCAGGGGCAATCCCGGAGGAGCCGGCCGCCGCTGCCGCGCCGCCACCGCCGCGTCCGCTCGGGGACCTGCGCGACGTGGCCATGCTGGTGGCGGAGCGGCAGGACCCGATGCTGCACGCGCACCTGCTGCACTCGGTGCACCTCGTGCGGTTCGCGCCGCCGGTGATCGAGCTGCGGCCCGATGCGGCGGCGCCGCGCGACCTGGCGCCCCGGCTCGCCGCGCTGCTGCTGGAGGCGACGGGGACGCGCTGGACCATCGCGCTGTCCACCTCGGCGGGCGAGCCCACGCTGTCCGAGCAGGGCAGCGCCGCGGACCTGGAGCGGCGGGGGGCGGCGGCCGGGCATCCGCTGGTGCAGGCGATCCTCGCGGCGTTCCCGGGCGCCAGGATCGAGGCCGTGCACGACAGCGCGGTGGACCGCTACGGGCTGCCGTCGATCGACGCGGGGGTCCTGGAGGCAGGTTCCGAGGACGGGCCAGATCCCGGCGGGCCAGAGGCGGACGGGATGGACGGTGAGCCCGACATGCCGGACTTCGCGCCGCCCGACGCCCTGCCGGCGGAGTCGATGCCGGACGATCCCGGGTTCAGGGGCGCGATGCCGGGGCGCTGAGGGGCGGCGGGCGCCGCTCAGGCGGCGTTGGCCTCCAGCAGCGCGCGCAGCGCCGAGAGCATCGCGTCCGGGGTCGGCGGGCAGCCGCCCACCACGAGGTCCACCGGCAGCGCCGCTCCCGTGCCGCCGTCCACCGCGTACGTGCCGCGGAACAGTCCGCCGTCGATCGCGCAGCCGCCCAGCGCCACCACCCACTTCGGCTCCGACATCGCCCGCCAGGCCAGGGTCAGCGCCTCCTGCGCGTTGCGCGACAGCGGGCCGGTGACGACCAGCACGTCCGCCTGCCGCGGCGTGGTCACGAACTCCAGGCCGAAGCGGCGCAGGTCGTAGAGCGCGCCCTCCAGCGCGCGCAGCTCGGAGGCGCAGCCGCCGCAGCCGCCGGTCTCGACGTGCAGCAGGGCCAGGCTGCGGCCCAGGCGGCGCTGCGACGCGGCCTCCAGGCGCTCGGCCAGCGCCAGCGCGGGCTCTGGCACCGCGGGGGGGGCGGGCTCGGTGAGGAGGCGCTGGCGCAGGGCGTGGAGCAGGTCGGGGAGCATGGGCGGGAGGTTCGGCGGAAAACGGAAGGCAGGCAAGCAAGGCCGGGCTCTGCCCGAACCCGCCATGGGGAGCCCCCCTGGACCGGCCTTCCTAAGTGAGGCCGGTCCAGGGCGGCCCGCCCTGGCGGAGTTTGAGGCAGAGCCTCAACCTTGCCTTGCTCAAAGGTCCATCCCCGCCGCCGTGCAGTCCAGCGAGCGCGCGATCAGCGCCACGGACTCCAGGCGTTCCCCGCGCAGCGCCGTCTCCAGCAGCGGCCAGGCCGCCCAGCCCGGGTCGCGCAGGAACACGCTGGCCAGGGTGCCGCCGTCCAGCGCCAGCCACGCCCAGCAGTCGCCACGCGCGCTCTCCGCGGCGCCGAGCCCCTCGCCGTCGGCCCTGGGCAGGGGGGCCGCGATCGGGCCGGGCGGCAGGTGGTCCAGCAGGTCGGCGGCGAGGTCGAGGCTGCCGGCCAGCTCGTGCAGCCGCAGCCGGATGCGCGCGGCGGTGTCGCCGGCCTGGGAGATCACGGGCGCGGGCGCGGGGCCGAAGAGCAGGCGGGCGTCGAAGCCGCGGCCGGAGGCACGGCCGGCGGGGCCGCCGGCGGCGAGCAGCGAGGCGGTGCGGGGGGGGACCACGCCCAGGCCCTCGCCGCGGCGCAGCAGGCCGTCGCAGCGGCGCACCAGCTCCGGCAGGGCGGCGGCGACCTGGTCGAGGGTGGTGCGCAGCGCGTCCAGTCCGACGGACGCGGGGTCGGCGGCGAGGCCGCCGGGCACCACGACGTCGAGCATCAGGCGGCTGGCGAAGGCGGCGTCGCAGGCGCGCAGCACGTGCTCGCGCAGCACGCCGAAGCCGGAGGCGCAGGGGGCGGCCACGGTGT
>CAXSER010000436.1:0-2618 GCA_964236315.1 uncultured Acetobacteraceae bacterium
CGCCGCCTGCCCGCCGCCCGCCGGGAGCACGCCCGCCGCCGGCCCGCCGGGGTGCGCGAACACCAGCCGCCCGGCCTTCCAGGTCCCGAACACCCGGCCCTCCAGCGCCCGCCCGTCGAACGGCGTGTTCTGCGCCTTGCCCGGAAGCTGGCCGGCGACGACCTTCCACGCCCGCTCCGGGTGGAACAGGCACAGGTCCGCCGCCGCCCCGCGCGCCAACGTCCCCGCTTCCACGCCGAGCACCCTCGCAGGCCGCGCCGTCAGCAGCGCCACCATCGCGGCCAGCCCCAGCGCGCCGCCGTGCACCTGCGCGAGACTCACCCCCAGCAGCGTCGCCAGCCCCGACCCGCCGGGCGAAGCCTGCGCGAACGGCAGCCGCTTGTCGTCCGCGTCCCTCGGCTGGTGGTCCGAGGCGATGGCGTCGATCGTGCCGTCCACGAGCCCGGCCGCCACGGCCAGCCGGTCGCTCTCCGGCCGCAGCGGCGGCGACAGCTTGGCGTAGGACCGGAAGTCGCCGATCGCCGTCTCGTTGAGGTCGAAGTACGGCGGCGCCGTGTCGCAGGTGACGTCGACGCCCTCGCCCTTGGCGCGGCGGATCAGCATCACCGCCTCCGCCGTCGAGACGTGGGCGATGTGCAGCGCGCCGCCGGTGAGCCGCGCCAGCCGGATGTCGCGCGCCACCAGCATCGCCTCCGCCACCGCCGGGATGCCCGGCAGCCCCAGTCGCGTCGCCAGCTCGCCCTCCGTCGCAGCCCCGCCCGCCGCCAGCGCCGGCTCCTCCGGATGCACCACGACCCGCACCCCGAACCCCTGCGCATACGACAGCGCCAGCCGCATCAGCCTGGCATTGCCGATCGCGCGCATCCCGTCGGTGAACGCCACCGCGCCGGCCTCGCGCAGCAGCCCCAGCTCGGCGAGCTGCTCGCCCGCACACCCCGCCGTCAGCGCCCCGTACGGCAGGATCGTCAGCGACCCCGTCTCCTCGCCGCGCGCCCTCAGCAGCCTGACCAGCGCCGGGTCGTCGATCGCGGGCCTCGTGTCCGGCAGCGCGGCCAGCGTGGTGATCCCGCCCGCCGCCGCCGCCTGCGCCGCCGACGCGATGGTCTCGCGATACTCCCGCCCCGGCTCGCCGAGTGCCGCGCGCATGTCCACCAGCCCCGGGCACAGCACGCAGTCCGTGCCGTCGACGACCATCGCCCCGTCCGGCCGCCCCAGCGACTCCGCCCCTGCGCCCAGATCCGCGATCCGCCCGTCGCGCACCAGCAGCGCGCCCACCTGGTCCAGCCCGCGGCCCGGGTCGATCAGCCGCACGCCCTCGAACAGCACGTCGCTCACGACTCGCCCCCCCACGGCTTGTCGTTCCACGCCTCGTCGTCGCCGCCAGAATCCCCGTCCTGCCCCGCGACGCCCAGGCTGGCGTTGCCGCGCCCCGCGTCGCGCCCTGCCTCGCCCCGTCCCGCCTCGCGCCGCCCGAAGCCGCCCGCCGCCGGCGGACGCGCCAGCCGGTCCAGCACCGCCATGCGCACCGCGACCCCCATCTCCACCTGCTCGCGGATCACGCTGTGCGCCAGGTCGTCGGCCACCGCGCTGTCGATCTCCACGCCGCGGTTCATCGGACCCGGGTGCATCACCAGCGCGTCCGGCGCCGCCCGCGCCAGCTTCTCCGCGTCCAGCCCGAAGAAGCGGAAGTACTCCCGCGCGCTCGGCACCGGGGCCGCGCCGCCGCCCTCGCCCATGCGCTCGCGCTGCAGCCGCAGCATCATCACCACGTCGACGCCGTCGAGCCCGCGCGCCATGTCGTGGAACACGTCCACCCCCAGCCGCCCGATCTCCGCCGGCAGCAGCGTCGGCGGCCCCACCACGCGCACCCGGCTGCCCATCGTGCCCAGCAGGTGGATGTTGGACCGCGCCACCCGGCTGTGCGCCACGTCGCCGCAGATCGCCACCGTCAGCCCCGCCAGCCGCCCGCGCCTGCGCCGGATCGTCAGGGCGTCCAGCAGCGCCTGCGTCGGGTGCTCGTGCGTGCCGTCCCCGGCGTTGACCACGGCGGCCCCCACCTTCTGCGCGAGCAGCGACGGCGCGCCGGACTGCGCGTGGCGCACCACCAGCAGGTCGCAGTGCATGGCGTTCAGCGTCGCCGCCGTGTCGAGCAGCGTCTCGCCTTTGTTCACGCTGGAGTTCGACACGGACATGTTGATCACGTCCGCGCCCAGCCGCTTGCCCGCCAGCTCGAAGGAGGTGCGCGTGCGGGTGCTGTCCTCGAAGAACAGGTTGATCACCGTGCGCCCGCGCAGCGTGTCGCGCTGCGTCTTGCCGGAGCGGTTCAGCAGGACGTAGCTCTCCGCCAGGTCGAGCAGCTCCGCGATCTGCGGCGGGTGCATGCCCTCTATGGCGAGCAGGTGGCGCGAAGCGAGCACGGGCGTGTTCCGGTCGGTGACGGCGCGGACGCTAGCGGGGCAGGGGGCACAGGGGAAGCAAGCAAGGCCAGAGGCCCTGCCTCTGGACTCCGCCAAAGGCTCGCCTTTGGAAACCCCGACTCGGGCCTGCGGCACATCCCCCTTACGTGTGCGGGTCTGGGGGCGCCTGCCCCCGGCGGGTCCAGGGCAGAGCCCTGGCCT
>CAXSER010000437.1:0-2614 GCA_964236315.1 uncultured Acetobacteraceae bacterium
CGGAGCCGCTGGGCGTGGACGGCGGGGCGGGCGGCGCGCGGGTCGGCGGGTGCCCGTGGCCGGCGGCGGGGCGGGGGGCGTGGATGCGGGCGGAGCGGGACCGGCCGAGCGCGGTGATGCTGGGCGACGAGGTGGTGCGGGCGTCGGGGGCGCCGGCGCTGGGCGAGGGGGACGTGTCGCTGGCGGAGGCGGTGACGTTCCCGGCCGACGGCGGGGGGGTGGCGCACGCGCTGTTCTATGCGCCGGCGAGCGCGCGGTTCGCGGGGCCGGAGGGGGAGAGGCCGCCGCTGATCGTGGTCAGCCATGGCGGGCCGACCAGCATGAGCACGGACGCGTTCTCCATCCGGGTGCAGTGGTGGACGTCGCGCGGGTTCGCCGTCGCGGACGTGAACTACGGAGGGTCGACCGGGTTCGGGCGGGCGTACCGGCAGCGGCTCGACGGGCAGTGGGGCGTGGTCGACGTGGCGGACTGCGTGGCGGCGGCGCGTCACCTGGCGGCGAGCGGGCGGGTGGACGGGGCGAGGATGGCGATCCGCGGAGGGAGCGCGGGGGGGTTCACGACGCTCGCCGCGCTGGTGGGGTCGGACGTGTTCCGGGCGGGGGCGAGCCACTACGGGGTCGCGGACCTGCGGCTGCTGGCGGGCGACACGCACAAGTTCGAGTCGCGCTATCTCGACGGGCTGATCGGGCGGCTGCCGGAGGATGGGGCGGTGTACGACGCGCGCTCGCCGATCAGCCACGTGGAGCGGCTGGCGTGCCCGGTGATCTTCTTCCAGGGGCTCGACGACAAGGTGGTGCCGCCGAACCAGGCGCGGGCAATGGCCGGCGCGATGCGGGCGCGCGGCGTGACCGCGGCGCTCTACGAGTTCGAGGGGGAGGCGCACGGGTTCCGGCAGGCGGGGACGATCCGCAGGGTGCTGGAGCTGGAGCTGGACTTCTACGGGCAGGTGTTCGGGTTCGTGCCGGCCGGGGAGATGGAGCGCGCCGACGTGCGGGTGTGAGGCCGGCGGGCGCCCTCCCCTGCCCCGCGCGTCGCCGCGTGTTGGCAGGGGACAGGGGGCGCCCATCTCGCGTGAGCGGCCCGGTGGGCGGGGCGCCGGGGTGTCGGGTCGGGCCGCGCTCCGGGATGGCTGCGGGCTAAGAGGGGGATGGGCGATGGACGAGGTTTGGCGCCACCAGGTACGGATCACGCTGGACGATGCGATGGCGGCACGGCTGCGCGCCGACCCCGGCGATCCGGCGCTGCAGCCGCTGCAGGAGGTGCTCGGGGCGCAGCGGGCGACGATGCGGAGCCAGTTCGATGCGTTCTCTGCCTATGTCGCGGAGGCGGAGCGCGAGGGGCCGGATGCGTTCCCGCTGTACCGCTGGACGAAGGCGACGCTGGACGACCCGGTGAAGGGGGCCGCGCACGCCAGGAGCTTCGCGCTCCATGTCGCCGGGCAGGAGGTCTACTCGCTGGCCGAGGCGGACGTGCTGGCGGCGGGGCTGCAGCCGCTCGTGGGCCAGGGGGTCGTGGCGGGAATGACGCGCCACGACACGAACCCGGCGAACAACATGCCGGTGCCGGCGGAATACCGGTCGTAGCAAGGAAGGCCAGAGGCTCTGCCTCCGGACTCCGCCAGGGCGAGCCGCCCTGGACCGGCTTCTCCTGAGGAATGGGATCAAAGGGTCCTCGGACCCTTTGCGGGTCCGGGCAGAGCCCGGCCTTGCTGGCTGGCTGGCTGGTGTCGTGCCGTGACGGCGCCCGCTACCTGCCGCAGTGTTGCCGTTTTCCTCGGGCGTATTGCATTGCACCATCCAGGAGGACCGTGACGATGCGCATCGCCCAGATTGCCCCGCTCCACGAGGCCGTGCCGCCGAAGCTGTACGGCGGCACCGAGCGCGTGGTGTCGTTCCTCACCGAGGAGCTGGTGGCGCTGGGCCATGACGTGACGCTGTTCGCGAGCGGGGATTCGCAGACCAGCGCGACGTTGGCGCCGATCTGGCCGCGGGCGCTGCGGCTCGATCCCGCGATCCGCGACCCGATCGCGCCGCACATGCTGCTGATGGAGTCGGTGCGGCAGAAGGCCGACCAGTTCGACGTGCTGCACTTCCACATGGACTACTGGTCGTTCAGCCTGTTCTCGCGGCAGCCGACGCCGTTCGTCACCACGATGCACGGGCGGCTCGACCTGCCGGAGCTGCAGCCGGTGTTCGACGCGTTCCCGACCGTGCCGGTGGTGTCGATCTCGGACAGCCAGCGCAGGCCGCTGCCGCAGGCGAACTACGTGAGGACGGTGCTGCACGGGCTGCCGAAGGACCTGCTGACGCCGGTGGCGAACGGGGACGGCGGGTATCTCGCGTTCCTCGGGCGGATCGCGCCGGAGAAGCGGCCGGACCGGGCGATCCGCATCGCGCGGGCGTGCGGGATGAAGCTCAAGATCGCGGCCAAGGTGGACGTGGTCGACACCAAGTATTTCGCCGAGGTGATCCAGCCGCTGCTCGGGCCGGACGTCGAGCTGATCGGCGAGATCAATGACGCGCGCAAGCCGGAGTTCCTGTCTGGGGCGGCGGCGCTGCTGATGCCGATCGACTGGCCGGAGCCGTTCGGCCTGGTGATGATCGAGGCGATGGC
>CAXSER010000438.1:0-2614 GCA_964236315.1 uncultured Acetobacteraceae bacterium
ACCTCTCCATCACCGACGCCAACGGCACCATCCACGGACAAACCACACTCGACGTGGACGCGACGCTGGCGATCTCGGGCCTGGCCACCCTGGCCGTCAACGGCGCCGCCGTGCTGCAGCCCGGGCTGACGCTGTCGGTGCCGGCGCAGGCCGGCAGCGTGACCGCCACCGTCAGGCTGTCGAACCCCTCGCTCGGCGCGTTCTGGAACGTGGCCGGCGCCACCGTGTCCGCCGACGGCGGCACGGTGATCCTGACCGGCTCGGCCGGCACGGTGCAGGCCTTCCTGGACGGCCTGCAGTTCATGCCGACGCTGACCGCCAGCGGCACCGAGACCGAGAGCGTGACCGTCAGCGACGGGCTGGGCAGCACGACCGGCAGCGAGACGCTGAACCTGTCGGTGGCGACCGGCTTCGTGGCCAGCGACCTGCCGGCCAGCAGCGTGGTGTCGCCGTTCGTCGCCAACGCGCCCTACCAGGACATCCTGCTCAACAAGGCGGTCAGCCCGACCCAGGTGGTCGTCGTGACGGTGACGCTGTCCGGCGGCGGGACGCTGTCGGACGCGGCCGCCGGCGGCGTGTCCGGCGACGGGCTGACCTACACCGTCATCGGCGACTTCGCGCAGGCGCAGGCCGCGTTGCGGTCGCTGCAGGTCGAGGTCGGGCCTGCAGCGGCGCCGCAGACGCAGACGCTGACCTTCAACCTCAACGGCCACGTCGCCACCACGACGCTGGACGTGGTATCGACGGACACGGTGTATGTGGGTGCGACGGACGCGGGGCAGGCGTCGTATGCGAGTGCCGCGTTGGCGGATCCGCTGCTGGCGACGGGCCGGATCGGCCTGTTCACCGACTACAACGGCGCCACCGCGGCGGCGATCGCGGGGGCGTCGGCGGGCCTGGCCGGCACCTGGTCGGGTGCGGCGGCGGGGGTGTATGGCTACGGCCTGGGCAGCGACGTCGCCCAGCAGAGCGTCACCATCCGCAACACCGGCGGCAGCGCGATCACGGTTCCGGTCGGCACGCTGGCCCAGACGGCGTCCGGGGTGGGGTTCCAGGTGGTGGGCGGCGGTGCCGGCTGGACGACCGGGGGCGCCGGGGACGGCTCGCTCGGGGTCTACACCATCGCCGCCGGGGCCTCGCTGGCGGTGACGGTGGAGGCGCTGGCGCAGGGCTACGTCGGCAACGTGGCGGCGGGTGCGATCACCGTGCTGCAGGGCGTGCCGGATGCGGTGATCACCGCCTCGCAGGCGAGCCTGCTGGCCACCGAATACGCCACCGGCACGGTGACCCTGACCAACACCGGCACCAGCTCGGTGATCGTCAACGAGGGCACGGTGCTGTCGAACGCGACCGGCAGCTACCAGATCGGCAACGACCCGAGTGCCAACGACTTCAACCAGCGCACCACCGACGCGAGCTACGGGATCTACTACCTGGCACCCGGCGACAGCACCACGGTGCCGGTCTACGGCACCGACGCGCTCTCGGGCAGTGCGGCGGCGATGCTGTCGCAGATGCTGGCGCAGACCACGACGGCGGCGAACACCCTGACCAGCAGCGCGCTGCCGGCGGGGATCGCCATCACCGGGTCGAGCGCGATCACGGCGGGCGGGCCCGCCACCGCGGCGGCGGGTGCGACCTGGGGCAGCCAGGGCGCGGACACCGGGGTGCTGACGCAGCGCGGCTACGGCTACTTCGTGTCCGGCCAGGGGATCACGCCGTCGGAGGCGAACACCAACCTCGACCTCGCGACCACCTTCACCGCCGCCGACCTCGCCTCGTGGCAGGGCTACGTCGACACGCTGCGCGGCGACGCCATCATGAACGTGGCGCCGGTGGTGACCACCATGGGTGCGATCCTGGACGTGTCGAGCTCGACCGCGACCGGCTACCTGCGCAGCGCTGCGCTGTATGGCGGCGGGATCGACGTCGACATGACGCCGTCGCAGATCCTGTCGCTGGGGCAGGCGGGCCTGGCGCCGCTGCTGGACGACCTGCGCTGGGCGGCGGCGCACGGGCTGCGCAGCACGCTGACGCTGCGCGCCTACGGCGACACCTCGTTCCTGCAGAGCACGCAGTCGCTGCTGTCGTCGCTGCAGGCGGCGGGCGCGCTGCCGAGCCAGGTGGTGGTGGTGGGCGACCCGACCAGCACCAGCATCGCGGCGAGCGAGCTGGCGAACAGCGTGGCGCAGTATGTGGCGACGCTGGCGCTGGCGCCGAGCGCCTCCGAGAGCGGGCTCGCCAACACCGGCGGCACCGCGGACATGATCATGACCGGGATCAGGAGCAGCGAGAGCGCCACCGGCACCGCGTCGATCGCGCCGTATGCCGGGGCGCAGGTGTTCGCCGAGACCGCCGCCACGCCGATGACCGCGGTCGTGGCGCTGACCGGCACCGCACTCGGCACCCTGTCCGCCACCGGCGTCGCCGGCACCGGCGCCAGCGTGTCGGCGGACGGCTCCACCGTCACCCTCGGCGGCACAGCCGCCCAGATCCAGGCCGCCCTCGCCGCCATCGCCTACACCCCCGCCACCGGCGCCGACGGCACCACCACCCTCAACCTCTCCATCACCGACGCCAACGGCACCATCCACGGACAAACCACACTCGACGT
>CAXSER010000439.1:0-2609 GCA_964236315.1 uncultured Acetobacteraceae bacterium
CAAGCCTGGGCTCTGCCCAGACCCGCCAGGGGCGAGCCGCCCCTGGACCGGCCTTACTTAAGGGATGCGTTCCAAGGGCGCAGCCTTTGGCGGAGTTTGAGGCAGAGCCTCAACCTTCCTTCAGCGCCACCAGCCGCGCGACACCCGCCCGGCTCCCCAGCACCGCCGCCAGCTCCGCCCGCTCCAGCCCCGCAACCCCTTCGGCCAGCGTCTGCGCGTCCTCCAGCTTCGCCATCCCCACCACCAGCGCCGCGTCGACCGGCTCCCCCCGCCGCCGCCCCTCCGGCAGCGCCGCCAAGTGGTGCCGCAGCAGCATCGCGTCCGCCACCAGCCGCTGCGCCCCGCCGCCTCCCTCGAATCCCGCCATCCCCGCCAGCAGCGCCGCCGCCCGCCGCACCACCTCCGGCGCCGCCGCCTCCTCCGGAATCCGCAGCACCCCCGCCCGCCGCAGCCCCACCCCCGCCGCCCGGCTCGCCGTCAGCACCGCCACCGGCACCGCCAGCCCCAGCCCCAGCAGCACCGGCGTCATCCACAGGAACAGCGCCGGCGACACCGACCAGGCGATCCCCGCCAGCACCACCCCGAACGCCATGTACCCCCGGTACAGCCGCCACACCTCGCGCAACGCCACCCGCCCGTCGTCGCGCTTCTGCGTCGCCCACCCCGAATCCCGCCCCGCCAGGATGCTGGCGACCGCCCCCGTCTGGATCAGCATCGCCACCGGCGCGACCAGCGCGCCCAGCACCGTCTCCACCAGCACGCCCAGCAAGGCGCGCCCCGCCCCCCCGCACCCCCGCCGCCGCGGCGCGTCGAACAGCAGCGCCACATACGCCAGCAGCTTCGGCGCCAGCAGCACCGCCATCGTCCCCGCGAACACCTGCTCCGCCAGCACCGGGTCGACCTGCGGCCAGTCGGGGAAAAGCGACTTGGCGCTCCCGAAATACTCCGGCCGCACGAACCGCGCCTGCAGCGAGATCAGCACGCCCGCCAGCAGGAAGCACAGCCACAGCGGCGAGGTGACGTACGACCCGATCCCCATCAGCAGGTGCAGCCGGCTCACCCAGTGCAGCCCGCGCGCCCCGATCACCTTGGCGTGCTGCAGGTTGCCCTGGCACCAGCGCCGGTCGCGCACCGCGATGTCGGCGAGCGACGGCGGCCCTTCCTCGTAGCTGCCGGGCAGGGCAGGGACCATGTGCACCCCCCAGCCCGCGCGCCGCATCAGCGCCGCCTCCACGAAATCGTGGCTCAGGATGTGTCCCCCGAACGGCTTCCTCCCCGAGAGCAGCGGCAGCCCCGCCTGCCCGGCGAAGGCGCGCGTGCGGATCACCGCGTTGTGTCCCCAGTAGTTGCCCTCCGACCCGTGCCACCAGGCGATCCCGTGCGCGATCAGCGGCCCGTACACCCGCCCCGCGAACTGCTGCGTGCGCGCGAACAGCGTGTTGCCCCCCACGATCACCGGCAGCGTCTGGATCAGCCCCACGTCCGGATGCGCCTCCATCGCCGCCGCCAGCCGCACCAGCGTCTCCCCCTCCATCAGGCTGTCCGCGTCCAGCGTGACCATCTGCGGATACGCCCCCCCGAAGCGCCGCACCCACTCGCCGACGTTGCCCGCCTTGCGCCCGACGTTGCTCGCCCGCCTGCGGTAGAAGATCCGCCCGTGTCCCGCGGTGCGCTCGCGCAGCGCCAGGAATGCCTGTTCCTCCGCGATCCACACGTCGGGATCGGTGGTGTCGCTGAGCACGAAGATGTCGAACAGCCCGATCCGCCCGGTCGCCTCCAGCGAATCGCTGATCGCCGCCAGCCCCGCCATCACCCGCGCCGGGCTCTCGTTGTAGGTCGGCATCAGCAGCGCCGTGCGCACGGACAGCGCCGGCAGCGCCCCACCTGCCTCGATGCCCCCCGCCTCGATGCCCCCCGCCTCGATGCCCCCCGCCTCGATGCCGAGCCCCCGCCCGCCCCCGCGCAGCACGGAGCAGAACCCCGCCACCGCGCTGGTGAACGCCAGCGCGATCCACGCGAACAGCACCACGAACAGCGCCAGCACCACGAGTCCGAGCGCGCTCGCCCCGCGCCCGTTGAGCACGTGGTACATCTCCCACGCCGCCCCTGCCGTCAGAGCGACCGCCCCCCCGATCACCACCACCCGACGCACCCCCAGCCCGCGCGGCGCCTGCGGCCGGCCCTCCCGCACCCCCTCGCCGGACGCCGGCTCGCGCAGCGACTGCTCCGCCATCGCCAGCGGCGCCTCCGCCGGCAGCGACGGCGCCGCCCCGTCGCCCGCGTCGAGCCCCGTCCGCGCCCCGCTCACACCGTCCAACGGTAGATCCAGTTCTCCGACAGCCGCCCGGTGTCGTCCGCCAGGAAGCAGTGCATCTCCACCAGCTTCGCGTCCCCCGGCACCAGGTCGAAGCTGACCCGCCACCCCGACAGCTCGGCGACCGGCGCCACCACCACGTTCTCGATTCGGCCGACGCTGCACCCGATGTCCGCGTGGATCGCCGGATGCGGCTGCAGCGCCTTCATCGCGTCGCCCGCGAAATCCACCACGAAGAACCGCGACCCCGTCGCCTCCGCCGCCCCCACCCGCGTGTCCGACACCCGCCCCAGCC
>CAXSER010000440.1:0-2595 GCA_964236315.1 uncultured Acetobacteraceae bacterium
CGGCCCCGCCGCCGGCTGCGGGCGGCGGGGCGGCCGGGGCGGAGCGGCCCAGCCTCGACGCGATCGGGCTGCGCCAGGGCACCGACAAGTCCTCGCGCCACCACGACTTCCTGCGGCTCTACGAGTCGTTCTTCGCGCCGCTGCGCGACCGGCCGCTGCGCATCCTGGAAGTCGGCGTCTGGGACGGGGAGTCGCTGCGCACCTGGGCGGAGTTCTTCCCCCGCGCGCAGGTCCTCGGCGCGGACATCAACCCCGACACGACGCGCTTCGCGGGCGGGCGGATCGCGGTCGAGGTGTGCGACCAGTCCGATGCGGCGCAGCTCGCGCGGCTCGCGGCGCTCGGGCCGTTCGACATCGTGCTCGACGACGGCTCCCACGTCTGGCCGCACCAGATCCTGACGCTGCAGACGCTGCTGCCGCATGTGGTCCCCGGCGGCTTCTACGTGCTGGAGGACATCGACACGAGCTACGGCGAACTGGGCGCTCACCACAACGGCGGGGCGAAGGTCTCGCCGGCGCAGTACCTGCACGCGATGTCGGACTACCTGGTGGGCGACCGCTACACCGACCTCGACGCCGAGCCGGACGGCTTCGTGCGGGCGCACGCGCGAAGGCTGGACTTCGTGGCGTTCGCGCGCAGGACGGCGGTGATCAAGATAAGGTAAGGCCAGGGCTCTGCCCTGGACCCGCCAAAGGCTGGGCCTTTGGAATGCCTTCTCTTAAGTAGTGGTTTCCAAAGGCGAGCCTTTGGCGGAGTTTGAGGCCCATGCTTGAAGGCGGGGCCTCGACCTTGCTTGCTTCTTTCTCGGCCAAGGATCCCGCCATGCGCATCCCCGCCCTCTGCCTCGTCCTCCTGGCCGCTGCCGTGCCGGCCGCAGCGCAGGTGGCGCCGCCGCCGATGGTCAACGCCCCTGCCCCGGGTGCCGGCGCGTTCGGCAGCGGGCTGTCCGGGCCGGCGCCGAGCCTCGGGCCGGCCCCGCAGGTGCAGGCCGCGCCGCCGCCGCTGCGGGCGCAGAACCTCGACCTGTACGGCACGCCGTTCACCGAGGTGCAGCCGGGGAGCGGGCTGCCTTACACGCCGCCGCAGACCTACGGCGTCGAGGGGCCGCGGCGGCGCTGAGGCGGCCTTGTAGGGGGCGCGGGCGACCCGTTATCTCTGGGCGATGGAGCAGCCCGCGCACGACCCCGCCAGCGACCCCGGCCCGGCAGAGCTGCTGGCCGGGCGGCCGCACCTGTCGATGCACGCGATGGACGGGCTGCTGCTGGAGGGCGTGAGCCTGGCGGCGGTGGCGGCGGAGTTCGGCACGCCGTGCTGGGTGTACGGGGCGGGCACGCTGCGGGCGAGGGCGCGGGCGCTGCGCGGGGCGTTCGCGCAGGCGGGGCTGGACGTGGCGGTGCACTACGCGGTGAAGGCGAACGACCACCTGGCGGTGCTGCGGCTGCTGCACGAGGAGGGGCTCGGCGCGGACGTGGTCAGCGCGGGCGAGCTGCTGCGGGCCAGGCGCGCGGGGGTGGCGGCCGGCGAGATCGTGTTCTCCGGGGTGGGCAAGACGGACGACGAGCTGCGCCTCGCGGCGGGCGAGGGCATCGGGCAGGTCAACGTGGAGAGTGCCGAGGAGCTGGACGCTCTGTCGGCGATCGCGGCGGCGATGGGTCGGGTGGCGCGCGTGGCGCTGCGGGTGAACCCGGACGTGGACGCGGGCACCCACGGGAAGATCGCCACGGGGCGGGCGGGGGACAAGTTCGGCGTGGCGCACGACGAGGCCGTGGCGCTGTACGCGCGGGCGGCGGGGCTGCCGGGGGTGCGGCCGGTGGGGCTGGCGGTGCACATCGGCAGCCAGATCGCGGCGGGGGGGCCGTTCCTCGCGGCGTACCGGCGGATCGCGGGGCTGGTGGGCGCGATCCGGGCGGGGGGGCACGCGGTCGAGGTGGTGGACTGCGGCGGCGGGCTCGGGATCTCGTACCGCGACGAGGCGGCGGGGTCGCCGGCGGCGTGGGCGGGGGCGATCGCGGCCACGCTCGGCGGGCTGGGGGTGCGGCTGATGGTGGAGCCGGGGCGCTGGCTGGTCGGGCCGGCGGGGGTGCTGCTGTCCTCCGTGATCAGGGCGAAGCGGAGCGGGGGGCACCGGTTCGTGGTGATCGACGCGGCGATGACGGAGCTGGCGCGGCCGGCGCTGTACGACGCGTGGCACGGGGTGCTGCCGGTCGGCGCCGTGGCCGCGGTGGGCGAGGCCGGCCCGGCGGACGTGGTGGGGCCGGTGTGCGAGAGCGGCGACATCCTGGCGCGGGGGCGCAGGCTGCCGGAGCTGGCGGCGGGGGCGGTGGTCGCGGTGCTGGACGCGGGGGCGTACGGGGCGGTGATGAGCTCTGGCTACAACGCGCGGCCGGGGGCGGCGGCGGTGCTGGTCGAGGACGGGCGGGCGCAGCTGATCCTGCCGCGCGCGCCGGTGGAGTCGCTGTGGGCGCGCGAGATCCTGCCGGAGCGGGGGCTGCCGGAGCGGGGGCTGCCGGAGCAGGGGCTGCCGGAGCAGGCCGCGGCGGCGGAGCGGGATGCGGTGCGGGAGCGGGCCGGGGCGCCTGGGCTGCGGCGCGCGG
>CAXSER010000441.1:0-2594 GCA_964236315.1 uncultured Acetobacteraceae bacterium
GGCGCTGGCGGGGCGGCTCGCCGCGATGATGCGCGAGGACCGGGTCGGGCTGGCGCTGACCGCGTCGCGGCGCACGGACCCGGCGGTGCGCGCCATGCTGGAGGCAAGCCTGCGGCCGCTCGGCGCGCTGGTGTGGGACATGGCGGGGGAGAACCCGTACTTCGGGATGCTCGCCTGCGCGGACGTGATCGTGGCCACCATCGACAGCGTGTCGATGGTGTCCGAGGCGGTGGCGACCTCGGCGCCGGTGCTGCTGGCGGAGCTGCCCGGGCGGTCGCGGCGGATCGGGCTGTTCCTGCGCGGGCTGGCGGGGGAGGGCAGGGTGCGGCCGTTCGCGGGGCGGCTGGAGCAGTGGGCGGCGGCGCCGCTTGACGACACGGCGGCGGCGGCCGAGGAGATGCGGCGCCGGCTGGGGCTCTGAAGGAAGCAAGTCCAGAGGCTCTGCCTCTGGACTCCGCTCAAGGCTCGCCTTGAGAATCCTGGTGGAAGCAGGCTTCCCGCTTTCCTCAGGATGCCGGTCCAGGGGCGGCTCGCCCCTGGCGGGTCCGGGCAGAGCCCGGGCCTGCTTCCTGTCCCTGCTGCCTTCCCGAGGTCCCGCCATGCTCGACATCCAGACCTTCGACGCCCGCCAGGGCGGCAACGTGCTCTACAAGGCGTTCGCCCACCCCCTCGCCGCCGAGGCGATCGCGGCCCTGGCCGGGCGCCTGCACGCGGCGGGCCCGCTGGCGGTGTACGACCCCGACGGCACCGCCGACGCCCTGTTCGCGCTGCACCCGCGCATGCCGCGCGCGGTCGAGTCCTACGTGCACGACGTGTCGCGCCTCGGCGCCCGCACGGCCGGGGTGGCCGCGTCGGCGCTGGTGGACCTGCCGCGATCGCGGGCGGCGACGCTGCTGGTGGCCGCGTTCAACGCAGGGCGCACGGTGGAGCGCATCCGCGCGCTGCTGCCTGCGGGCATGGCGGTGGCGACGCTGGACGAGGCGCGCATTCCGGCCGCGATGCTGACGGCGCGCACGTACCTCGACCGGCTGAACTTCGCGACGAACTACGCCTTCTTCCGCGACCGCGACGGGCTGTCCACGCGCCTGGTCACGGCGAACTACTGGGCGGGGTATGGCGCGGCGTCGGTGCGGCTGTGGATGCGGCTGTTCGACGGGGACGGCGCGGTGCTCGCGACCTGGGAGCAGGCGGTGCCGGACCACGCCGGGGGAATCTCCGTGGACAGCGCGGAGGTGCGGGCGCGGTTCGGGCTGCCGGAGTTCGCGGGACAGCTGTTCATCCACGCGATCGGGGTCGCGGGGCACGACGTGGTGAAGTACGCGGTCGACACGTATGGCTCGAGTCCGGGCGGGTCGGGCAACGAGGCCAGCCTGTCGTGCACCCACGACGCCAACGCCTGGCCGAGCGACCGATACGCGGGGCTGCCGGCGCCGCGCGAGGACGAGCGGGTGCTGCTGTGGGTGCAGAACAGCCACGCGGCGCCGATCCCGGCGGGCACGGTGTCGCTCGACCGCATGGGGGCGGAGAGGCCGGTGGTGCTGGAGCGCGAGATCGCGCCGTTCGCCAGCGTGGCGATCGACGTGGGGGCGTTGCTGCCCGGGCTGCGCTGGCCGTCGCAGATCGAGGTGCGCTCGGGCCGCCACTTCGTGCGGCCGCGCTACGAGATCACCCGCGCCGGGCGCACGCGCATCGCGCACATGAACGTCGAGCGCGCCGACCTGCGGCCCGACCCGGGCATCCCCGCGCTGTCGCCGCTGATGGGGCGCGGCTACATCCTGCCGTTCCCGGTGCTGCCGATGGCGCAGTTCCGCTCGATCGTGCAGCCCACGCCGATGGCGGAGCGCCAGGCCAGCCTGCCGCTGCGCCTGGACCTGTTCGACGCGGAGGGCGTGCTGGTCGCCGAGCGGTTCCTCGGCAGGCTGGGGCGGCTGTTCGACATCGGGCTCGACCTCGCGGCGCTGTGCGAGGGGCTCGATGCCGCGGTGCGCGCCAAGCTCGACGCGGAGGGGGGACACGCGGACCTGGCCTACGACTTCCGCGACGGCGGGGAGGCGGACGGCTGGATGCACGCGCTGGTGCGCTACGAGCATCGCGGCAGCGGCCATGCGGCGGAGAGCAGCTTCGGGTCGCACATCTTCAACACCGCGATGACGTATCGCGACGAGCCGCAGTCGTACTCGGGGCCGCCGCCCGGGCTGTCCACGCGGCTATTCCTCAGGCTCGGGCAGGGGCGGCGGCGCGCCTTCACCCACCTGAGCTACGCCGCCTCGGCCGCCTGGCACCCGCGGTCCAGCACCACGCTGCTGCTGCACGACAGCGCGGGGGAGGTCATCGCGGAGGAGGCGCTGTCGATCGCCTGCTGCGGGTCGCGGCTGGTGTTTCCCGACGCGGTGTTCGGCGAGGCGCTGCTGCGGCGGGCGGGGGCGGATGGCTACGTGATCATCCGCGACACGACGTGCCGGCTGTTCGGCTACCACGGGCTGATGGACGACGAGGGGGGGTTCTCGCTCGACCACATGTTCGGGTTCTGAAAGGAAGGAAGGTTGAGGCTCTGCCTCAAACTCCGCCAAGGGCCGGGCCCTTGGATCGCCTTC
>CAXSER010000442.1:0-2593 GCA_964236315.1 uncultured Acetobacteraceae bacterium
GGGCGCGACCTGCTGGGCAGTCCGCTGGACCCGGGGCTGGAGGCGAGGGTGGCGCGCGGGGCTCAGGACGCGGCGCTGTGGGCGCCGTGCTGGGCCGACCTGGTGACGGCGCCGGCGGTGCCCGGTCCGGCGACGCGGCGGGCGGCGCCGGTGGATGTCGTGGTGCCGGCCTATCGCGGGCTGCGGCGCACGGTGGAGTGCCTGGAGAGCGTGCTGGCGTCGCTGCCGGCGGGGAGCCGGGTGCACGTGGTCGACGACGCCTCGCCGGACCGGGCGCTGGTGGCGGCGCTCGGCGGGATGGCGGCGGCGGGGCGCATCCGGCTGCTGCGGCTGGCGCGCAACGCGGGGTTCCCGGGGGCTGCGAACGCGGGGCTGCGGGCGGCGGCGGGGCGCGACGTGGTGCTGCTGAACAGCGACACGCTGGTGGCGCCGGGGTGGCTGGAGCGGCTGCGCGAGGCGGCGCACTCCGCGCCCGACATCGGCACTGTGACGCCGCTGTCCAACGACGCGACGATCTGCTCGTACCCGGCGCGCGAGCGGGTCAACGCGGTGCCGGATCTTTCGGGCGTGCGGCGGATGGCGCGGCTGGCGGCGGCGGCGAACGGCGCGGAGGTGGTCGACATCCCGACGGGGCACGGGTTCTGCCTGTACATCAGGCGCGACTGCCTGGAGGACGTGGGGCCGTTGCGCGAGGACCTGTTCGCGCAGGGGTACGGCGAGGAGAACGAGTTCTGCATGCGCGCGGCGCGGCGGGGGTGGCGGCATGTCGCGGCGACGGGCGCCTACGTCGGGCATGTGGGCGGGGTCAGCTTCGGGGCGGCGAGCGCGCATCTGGTGCGGCGCAACCTGGTGGTGCTGAACCGGCTGCATCCGGGGTACGACGCGCTGGTGGCGCGGCATGTGGCGGCCGACCCGCTTTTCCCCGCGCGGCGGCGCATGGATCTCGCGCGGTGGAAGCGGGGGCGGGTGGCGGCGGGGGCGGCGCTGCTGGTGACGCACGAGGGCGGCGGGGGGGTGGAGCGCGTGGTGCGCGAGCGGTGCGCGGCGCTGCGCGCGCAGAGGCTGCGCGCGATCGTGCTGCGGCCGGTGGTGATGGAGGGGGGCGGGGCGGCGTGCCTGGTCTCGGAGCAGGCGGGCCGTGACGTCGCCTCGCCGGATTTGTTCCCGAACCTGCGGTTCGCGCTGCCGTCCGAGCTGCCGGCGCTGCTGCGGCTGCTGCGCGGCGAGGGGGTGCTGCACGCGGAGCTGCACCATCTGCTCGGACACCACCGCGCGGTGACGGTGCTGCTGGGGCGGCTGGGCGTGCCGTACGATTTCTACGTGCACGACTATGCGTCGTTCTGCCAGCGCATCGCCCTGGTGGGGCCGGGGCGGCGGTATTGCGGCGAGCCGGATCCTGCGGGGTGCGAGGCGTGCGTCGCCGACCTGGGGACGAACCTGGAGGAGGAGATCTCGATGCCGGCGCTGCTGGCGCGCTCGGCGCGGGAGCTGGCGGGCGCGCGCGCGGTGGTGGCGCCGTCGGTCGACGCGGCGTCGCGGATGCGCAGGCATTTCCCGGAGGTGCGCGCGGAGGTCAGGGCGTGGGAGGACGAGGCGGGGCTGCCGCCGATGCGGCCGCCGCGGCCGGACCTGCGGGGGGGCGGGCGGCTGCGGGTGGCGGTGGTCGGCGCGATCGGGCTGGAGAAGGGGTTCGACGTGCTGCTGGCGTGCGCGCGGGACGCGGCCGCGCGGGGGCTGGCGATCGAGTTCGTGGTCGTCGGGCCGAGCATCGACGACGCGCGGCTGATGCGGGCGGGGCCGGTGTTCGTGACCGGGGACTACCGCGATGCCGAGATCGACTCGCTGATCCGGGCGCAGGACTGCGACCTGGGGTGGCTGCCGTCGATCTGGCCGGAAACCTGGTGTTATACATTGACGCACATGATGCGGGCCGGGCTCGGGGTGGCGGCGTTCGACCTGGGCGCGCCCGCCGAGCGCATCCGCCGCACCGGGCGCGGCTGGCTGCTGCCGCTGGGGCTGCCGGCGGCGTCGGTGAACAATGCCCTGCTCGGGCTGGCACGGGTTGCAGAGCACAACCGGCCATCGCACTCTCCGGCCGCCGGGCTGCCCGGCCGCTGATTCCCCGGCTTGCGTGAAAGAGACCGACCATGTCCGACGCCGACGCCGCCTCGCAGCGGGTGATCACTGAGCTGAAGGTGTCGGGTCATCTGATGACGCTCGACCGCGGCGTGTTCTGCCTGTTCTACGCGCCGGGGTCGGCGCCGCCGAGCGGCGCCACCGGGCTGCCGGGGGTGCGGCTGTCGCTGCCGCCGGATCCCGCGGGGCAGGCGGCGGGCGCGCTGTCGATCAGCACGTTCCGCGAGGACGGCTGGCTCGGCGGCGAGGACAGCGCGGCGCTGATCCGGGTGACACGGGGACCGGCGCAGGTCCTGGTCACCGTGTACCAGGAGACGGACGGCAAGCACGAGGCGCCGCGGCTGCAGGTGATGCGGCTGAGCGGCGGGGCGGAGCCGGCTGCGGCCATGGCGCCGGCGGCGGCCCCGGCGGTGGCCCCGGTGGCGGCCCCGGTGGCGGCCACGGTGCCGGAGGTGCC
>CAXSER010000443.1:0-2587 GCA_964236315.1 uncultured Acetobacteraceae bacterium
GAGGACGCCAACGAGCGTGCGGTCGGCCGGCGTCGCGGAGGTGTAGACGATCAGGCTGAGGTCCGGCCGGCCGTCGACCGCGAAGGCGGAGTACTCCAGCGTGATCGGTCCGAGCCGGGGATGGCGCAGGTGCTTCACCCCGTCGCCATGGGTCCGCACATCGTTGTCGCGCCACATCGACGCGAACTCGGGGCTGGACCGGCACAGCTCCCCGACCAGCAGCGCGACCTCGGCGTCGGCGCCGGCACGGGCGACGTCGATGCGGAAGGTGGCGACGATGACGCGGGCCACGGGCTCCCACTCGGCCTGCGCCGCGCGGATGCGGGGGTCGCTGAAGACCAGGCGGAGAATGTTGCGCTGCCCGGGCGGGAGCGCGGCGTAGTCGGTGAACACGGCCGCGGCCGCGCGGTTCCAGGCGACGATGTCCCAGGTCGCCGTGCGCACGATCGCCGGGCTGTGGGTCAGCTCGTCGAGCAGGCGCTGCAGCCGCGGCGCGACCGTGTCGCTGGCGCGGTAGCGGACCTCGGGCGGGCGGCCGAGGCCGAGCAGGAACAGGTGCTCGCGCTCGATCTCGGTCAGCCCCAGGGCGCGGGCGATGCGGTCGAGCGCGTCCGCCGAGGCGTTGCCGCCGCGTCCCTGCTCCAGCCAGGTGTACCAGGTCGCGCTGATGCCGGCGCGCTGCGCCACCTCCTCGCGGCGCAGGCCCGGGGTTCGCCGTCGGCCGCCGGCGAGGCCGAGCGGGGCGGGGTCGAGCCTCGTGCGCCGGTTCCTGAGGTATTCGCCGAGTGGATTGCCGTCGGACACTGCCGCCCATCCTGTCAGTGGCTATACCGGGATGATGTCACGTCTTTAAGGGCATGGGCGACGCGACGACAACAGCCTCTCTGGAACATCGGAGAGCGGGCAGATGCATGTATTCGTGACGGGTGCCACCGGGTGGGTCGGCTCGGCCGTGGTCGAGGAGCTGGTCGGGGCAGGCCACCGGGTGACGGGACTGGCGCGGGCGGAGGACAAGGCGGCCGCGCTTGCGGCGGGTGGTGCTGCGGTGCTGCGCGGCACGCTCGACGATCTCGACATGCTGCGCGAGGCCGCGTCGGCGGCGGATGCGGTGATCCACACGGCGTTCAACCACGACTTCTCGCGGTTTGCGGAGAATGCCGGACAGGACCGGCGCGCGATCGAGGTGCTGGGGAGAGCGCTGGAGGGGTCGGATCGTCCGCTGGTCGTCACCTCGGGGGTGGCGCTGCTCGCGCCGGGCAGGGTGGCGAACGAGGCGGACGTGGCCCCGTCCCTCCCCTCCTTCCCGCGCAGGTCCGAGGCGGCGGCCCGGGCGCTGGCGGAGCGCGGCGTGCGGGCGGCGACGGTTCGGCTCGCGCCGTCGGTGCACGGCCTGGGCGACCACGGGTTCGTTCCGATCCTGATCGCACTGGCGCGCGAGACGGGCGTGTCGGCGTACCTCGGCGAGGGGCTCAACCGCTGGCCCGGCGTGCACCGGCTGGATGCGGGGCGGCTATACCGGCTCGTGCTCGAGCAGGGATGCACCGAGAGCGCGTACCATGCCATCGCCGACGAGGGCGTGGCGTTCCGCGAGATCGCCGCGGTGATCGGGCGGCGGCTCGGCGTGCCCGTCGAGGCGCGCGGGCGCGAGCATTTCGGGTGGTTCGCGGATTTCGCGGGCGCGGACATGCCGGCGTCGAGCGAGCGCACGCGTTCGCTGCTCGGCTGGGCGCCGACCGGGCCGGGGCTGCTCGCGGACCTCGACCAGCCCGGCTACTTCGCCGTGTGACGCGGCGGCGCCGCGTGTCGGCACCGCGTGTCAGCCGCGGCCGATGTAGGGCATCGCGTTGGCCATGACGGTGAGGAACGGGATGTTGGTGTCCAGCGGCATGGACGCCATGAGCGCCACGCTGCGGCCGACGTCGCGGACGTGCATCATCGGCTCGGCGGCGAGGCGGCCGTCGGCCTGGCGGGTGCCGGCCTGGATGGTGGCGGAGATCGCGGTGGCGGCGTTGCCGACGTCGATCTGGCCGCAGGCGATGCCGTGGGCGCGACCGTCGAGCGAGAGGGTCCTCGTCAGGCCGGTGACGCCGTGCTTGGTCACGGTGTAGGGCGCCGATCCCGGGCGGGGGACGTGGGCGGAGACGGAGCCGTTGTTGATGATGCGGCCGCCGCGGGGGGCCTGCGCCTTCATCAGGCGGAAGGCGGCCTGGGCGCAGAGGAACATGCCGGTCAGGTTGACGGAGAGGACGCGGTTCCAGTCGTCCAGCGCGAGGTCCTCGAAGGGGGTGTCGGGGGCGCCGGTGCCGGCGTTGTTGAACAGCAGGTCGAGGCGGCCGAAGCGCTCGCGGGTCGCGGCGAACAGGGCGGCGACGGAGGCGGGGTCGGCGACGTCCGTGGCGTGGGCCAGGGTGCGGGAGGCGGCGTCGCCGGCCTGGCGGGCGGTGTCGTCGAGGGCGTCGGCGCGGCGGCCGGCGAGGGCGACGGACCAGCCGTCGGCGAGCAGCGCCAGGGCGGCGGCTTGGCCGATACCGCTGCCGGCGCCGGTGACGAGGGCGATGCGGGGGGCGTGCGGGGCGGGGTCGGGCAT
>CAXSER010000444.1:0-2587 GCA_964236315.1 uncultured Acetobacteraceae bacterium
TGCCCGCAGCCCGCGCCGGACGCGTCGGCGACCTGCGACGGCCCGCACGCCTGGCCGCCGCCGCCGTGGTACGCGGCCGCCACGATGCCCAGCGTGGCCACGCCGCCGCCCATGACGACCAGGGTGATCGTCGTGGCCCGCTTCACCGCGCCGCCCCTGCCCGCCTGCCCCGCACCTCAGGCGTTCAGCCGGAACAGCACCATCGACAGCGCCTCCACCTCGTAGCGCTCCCCGATCCCGTACACCGCCGCCACATCCGCCAGCGCCGTGTCGAACAGCAGCCGCCACCGCGCGCCGCCCGCGCACGGCGGCAGCACGAACCCCTCCGCCGCCTCGCCCGCGTTGAGCACCATGAGCAGCGTCACGTCCGTCGCCGGCCGCCTGATCCCGGTGGCCTGCGCGCGCCCGTCCATCAGCATCCCGAAGCAGCGCAGCGTGGCGTCGTCCCAGTCGGCCCCCGTCATCTCCGTGCCCGTGGGATGCACCCACGTCACGTCGCGCCCGCCGAGCGCCAGGTCGTACGCCCCCGTCATGAACCGGCCGCGCCTGAGGATCGGATACTCCGCCCGCAGCGCGGTCAGCCGCCGGACGAACGCCACCAGCGCCCTGTCCTCGGGCTCGTGCGTCCAGTCCACCCAGGAGATCGGCCCGTCCTGGCAGTAGGCGTTGTTGTTGCCGCCCTGGCTGCGCCCGAACTCGTCGCCGGCGAGCAGCATCGGCGTCCCCTGGCTGAGCAGCAGCGTCGCCAGCATGGTCCGCACCAGCCGCCTGCGGATCTCCAGCACCGCCGGATCGTCCGTCGGCCCCTCGACCCCGCAGTTGGTCGAGCTGTTGTTGTCCGTGCCGTCGCGCCCGCCCTCGCCGTTCGCCTCGTTGTGCTTCGCCGCGTAGCTGACCAGGTCCGCGAGCGTGAACCCGTCGTGGGCGGTGATGAAGTTCACGCTCGACCACGGCCTGCGCCCCCGCGCGGCGAAGGTGTCGGCCGACGCGCACAGCCTGGGCGCGATCTGCGCCGGCCGCATCCCGCCGCGCCACCAGCGACGTATGTCGTCGCGGAACCGGTCGTTCCACTCCGCCCACCCCGGCGGGAACTTCCCGAGCTGGTAGCCCCCCGGCCCCACGTCCCAGGGCTCCGCGATCAGCTTGACGCCCGACAGCACCGGGTCCTGCCCGCACGCCGCGAGGAAGCCGCTCTGCTCGTCGAAGCCGTGCGGCTCGCGCGCCAGCGTCACCGCGAGGTCGAAGCGGAACCCGTCGACGTGCATCTCCTCGACCCAGTAGCGCAGGCTGTCGGTGACCATCTGGTTCACGCGGCGGTGGTTGAGGTTGACGGTGTTGCCGCACCCCGTGTCGTTGACGCAGTGCCGCGGCGTGCGCTCCTCCAGCCGGTAGTATGACGCGTTGTCGATGCCCCGGAACGACAGCGTCGGCCCCAGCTCGGAGCCCTCCGCGGTGTGGTTGTAGACGACGTCCAGGATCACCTCGATCCCCGCCGAGTGCAGGCGCGCGACCATCTCCTTGAACTCGGAGAACGCGAAGTCCGGCACGCGCGCGAAGTTGCGCTCCGGCGCGAAGAACCCGATCGTGTTGTAGCCCCAGAAGTTGCTCAGCCCCAGCTCCGCCAGCCGCGGCTCGCTGGTGAAGCTGTGCACCGGCAGCAGCTCGACCGCGGTGACGCCCAGGCTGCGCAGGTACTCGACGACCTCGCGCTGCGCCAGCCCCGCGAACGTCCCCCGGCTCGCCTCCGGCACCCCCGGATGCAGCTTGGTGAACCCCCTCACGTGCGTCTCGTAGACGATGGTGCGCTCCCACGGCACCCGCGGCGGCCGGTCCGCGCCCCAGGTGAACGCCGGGTCGACCACGCGGCACTTCGGCACGAACGCCGCGCTGTCGCGGACATCGAAGCTGAGGTCGCCGTCCGCATGCCCCCGCCGGTAGCCGTACAGCTCGTCGCCCCACGTCAGGCTGCCGACGTGGGCGCGCGCGTAGGGGTCGAGCAGCAGCTTGTTGGCGTTGAACCTGTGCCCCGACTCCGGCGCGTACGGCCCGTGCACGCGGTAGCCGTAGATCGTGCCCGGCCGGGCGTCGCGCACGTAGCCGTGCCAGATCTCGTCCGTGTATTCCGGCAGCTCGATGCGCTCGACCTCGCGCTCGCCCCTCTCGTCGAACAGGCACAGCTCGACCTTCGTGGCGTTGGCCGAGAACAGCGCGAAGTTCACGCCCAGCCCGTCCCACGTCGCCCCCAGCGGATGCGGCAGCCCTTCCGACAGCACGCTCGTCATGCCCCGCCCCCCGCCGGCCCCTGCCCGCCAGGCCCGTCCCCGCCAGACCCGTCCCCGCCGGACCCGTGCCCGCCGGACCCGTGCCCGCCAGGCTCCTGCCCGCCAGGCTCCTGCCCGCCAGGCCCGTGCCCATCCTGCCCGGACCCGTCCGGCCTGCGCGCGTCCTGCCCAGGCCCGCCCGGCCCGCGCGCATCCGGACCATAGCGCCCTGGCCCGCCCCCGTCCGTCGCGATCCGTGCCTCGCCCGGCCCCCCTCTCCCCTCCTTTTCCCTCCCTCCCAACCCCGCCCCCTCCTCCCGCCCCTC
>CAXSER010000445.1:0-2584 GCA_964236315.1 uncultured Acetobacteraceae bacterium
CCTGATGCTGGTGGGCGAGCGGGCGCTCGCGGCGGTGCCGCGCCAGGCGTTCGCGGAGGCGCCGGCGCTGCGCGCGCTGGCGCTGGTCGCGGTGCTGGCGAGCTTCGCGGCGGGGCTGCTCGAGATCGCTTCCGGGCTCGGGGCGCCGGCGACCGCCGCCCTGGCGGCAGGGCTGGCCTTCGCGCTGGCGGCGGTCGGCGCGGAGCTGGCGGCGCGCGCGCTCGGGCGGCTGTTCCTGCCGCCGCCGGCGCCGGAGCTGGCGCGCGCGGCCGTGGAGTCGGTGCTGGCGCGGCTGATGTGCGACGGGCTGCGCCGGCGCGGGCTGGCCGGACCGCTGCGCCGCCACCTCGGGCTGGACTTCTCCCGGTCCTGGGCGCTGGGCTACGTGCGCGCGGCGGCGCTGCCGCTGGCGTCGGGACTGCTGCTCGCGGCCTGGGGGCTGTCCGGTGTCGTGGTGGTGCCGGTGGACGGGCGCGCGGTGTACGAGCGCCTCGGCGAGCCGCGCGCGGTGCTGCACCCCGGCCTGCACCTGATCCTGCCCTGGCCGGCGGGCGCGGCGCGCGCGGTCGAGTACGGCGCGATCCACGAGATGCCGCTGGGCGAGGGCGCCGGCGCCGCCGAGGCCGGGCCCGCCGAGGCGGCGGCCCCCGCGTCGGCGGACCGGCTCTGGGAGCAGCCCCACCCGGGCGAGCTGACGCTGCTGGTCGCGAGCGGCAGCGCGGGCCGGCAGGGCTTCCAGGGCGTGGCCGCCGACCTGCGCGTGCTCTACCGCGTCGGGCCGGACGACGATTCCGCACGGCGCTCCGCCTACGCCGCCGTCGATCCCGAGGCGCTGGTCCGCGTCGTCGCGCGCGAGGCGGCGGCGGGCTGGTTCGCGCGGCGCACCCTGGCCGACGTGCTGGGCGCGAGCCGCGACGCCATGGCCGCCGGGCTGCGCGGCGAGGTGCAGGCCGGGCTCGACGCGGCGGGCAGCGGGCTGGAGGTGCTGGCCGTGGTGGTCGAGGCGGTGCACCCGCCCGCGGGCGCCGCGGACGCCTACCACGCGGTGCGCGCGGCGGAGATCTCCGCCGACGCCGGCATCTCCGCAGAGCGCGGCCGCGCCAGCACGATCCGGGCCCAGTCCGCGCAGTTCGCCGCGGAGCAGCGCGCCGGCGCCACCGCGGCCGCCGCCGAGACCGTGGCGCGGGCCCGCTCGGGCGCGATCCGCTTCGCCGCCGACCGCGACGCCGCCGGGACGGGCGGGCGCACCTTCCTGACGGAGCGCTACTTCGCCGCCCTGGCCGCGTCGCTGTCGCGCACGCCGATGACGATCCTCGACCACCGGCTCGCGGCGCCCGACGCCACGGTGCTCGACCTGCGCGCGCTGCCGGGTGCGGTGGCCGCCACCGCCTCGGACGGAGAGTAGCCGCGCATGGACGCCTTTCCCCACGACCACGACGGGCACGGCCACGACGGCGACGGCCACGACGACCACGGCCACGGCGGCGACGGGCACGACGACCACGGCCACGGCGGCGTGTTCCACCATCACCACCACCACGGCGAGGGCGCGCCGTCGAGCCTGCCGCGCCTGCTGCTGCGCCTCGGCTTCGCGACGCTGGTGCTGGCCGGCGCGGGGCTGGCGGCCTCGGCGATCACCGTGGCCGCCGGCCAGGCGGTGGTGGTCACGCGCTTCGGCGACCCGGTGCGCGTGCTGACGCGGCCGGGCCTGGCGTGGAAGATCCCGGTGCCGGTGGAGGCGGCGATCCCGGTCGACCTGCGGCTGCGCACCACCTCGTCGGGGCTGCAGGACGTGGGCACGCGCGACGGCCTGCGCATCCTGGTGCAGGCCTTCACCGCCTGGCAGGTGCCCGACGAGCCAGACGCCATCCGCCAGTACGTGCGCGCCGTGCGCAACGACCCGGACGAGGCCGCGCGCCAGCTCCGCTCCTTCCTCGGCGCGGCGCTGCAGGTCACCGCCAGCGGCTTCGACCTCGCCGACCTCGTCAACACCGACCCCGCGCGGGTGCGCCTTGCCGAGTTCAAGGCCCGGCTGCGCGCCGAGCTGGAGCGCCAGATGCGCCAGGGCTACGGCATGGCGGTGCGCGCGGTCGGGCTGGAGCAGCTCGGCCTGCCCGAGGCCACGCTCGCGGCTACGGTGTCGCGCATGCGCACCGAGCGCGAGACGGTGGCCGCCGAGCGCACCGCCGAGGGCCTGCGCGCCGCCGCCGAGATCCGCTCCTTCGCCGCGCGCGACGCGCGGATCGAGGTCGCCGAGGCCGGCACCGCGGCCGCCGCCACCGAGGCCGCGTCGCGCCGCGAGGCCGCCGCGATCGAGGCGAAGGCCTACGCCGGCGACCCGGCGCTCTACCTGATGCTGCGCTCGCTCGACACGCTGTCCGCCATGGTCGGCCCGAACACCCGCATGGTCCTGCGCACGGACGCCGCGCCGTTCGACGTGCTGGTGCAGGGCCCGCCGGCGCCGGCCACGGACAGGCCGGGCGCCGCCTCGGTGGCGGCCGCGCGGTGATCGAGGGCCGCGCCAGCGACGCGGGGTTTTGCCCGCCCGACCCGGCGTCCCAGGCCGGGGCGTCGCAGGCCGGGG
>CAXSER010000446.1:0-2578 GCA_964236315.1 uncultured Acetobacteraceae bacterium
CTATCCTGCTGCTACGTAGGCTGGCTCGTTGAGGAACCGTTTCGAGACGGCCTCTAAAGAAAAAGAAGCAAAAAGACTTTGCAAATCAGATCACGGACCTCCGTGCTGGCTCCGAACCCTTATGGGAAAAAGTTCTTTGGTTCTTTCTTTCAAGAAAGAACACGCTTCCTTTTTTGCGTGCCGCACGGAACCGCCAGCCCCACGACGCCCTAGTCGTTCAGTGCCCCCAGGAACACCCGCAGCCGCGCCAGGAACGCCTCCGGGTGCCCGAGCTCCGACTCCTGCCCCGCCGTCACGTCGCGGCGCATCGCGGCCAGACCGCGCTGCGCCAGCGCCTCCAGGCTCGCCGCCAGCGCCGGCTCCGCCTCCACCGCCGCCGCCAGGTCGTCCCTGGACAGCCGGTACGCGCCCAGCGGCGTCAGCGCCGTCGCCGTCGCCGCGTTCGCCGACCCGGTGACCAGCCCGGCCATCCCCAGGCTCTCGCCCGGACTCATGCGGTACACCACCCGCGGCCCCGCCGCCTCCTCGACGACGATCTCCAGCGTGCCCGAGGTGACGATGAACAGCGCCTCCGGCGTGTCCCCCTGCCGCGCCAGCACGCCCCCTGGCGCGAGCTGCACCGCCACGAAGCGCCGCGCCAGCAGGTCGCGCTGCACCGGCTCCAGCACCCCGAACAGGTCGGAGTCCGCCAGCAGCCGCTCGCGCGTCGGCGGCGCCCCGGCCCCGCCCGCCCCGCCGCCCGGCACCGCCAGCGCGATCCCCGCGTGGTGCAGGTGGCGGTGCACCAGGGCGAACAGCTCGTCGCGCGCCCGGCCCAGCACCTCGCTGCCCTCGACCGAGAAGCTGATCGCGTACGACACCCCCTCGCCCGCCATCCCCGTGCACGCGACCTGCGGCCCCGGCACGTCGAGCGCCACCCGGCACGCCCGCGCCGCCGCCAGCAGCACCGCCACGCAGCGCTCCGGCGCAGCCCCTGCCTGCAGCACGACCGACACGGTCTCGCGCCGCCGCGGCGTGGGCGCGCTGTGGTTCACGAAGCGCGCCTTGGCCATGACGCTGTTCGGCACCACCGCCGTGTCGCCCTGCGCGGTGGCGATCTGCGTCGAGCGCCAGTTGACCTGGCTCACGTGCCCCTCCACGCCCCCCTCGACGGAGATCAGGTCGCCCACCTTGTACGACCGCTCCAGCCCCACCGCGATGCCCGAGAACACGTCCGACAGCGTGCTCTGCAGCGCCAGCCCCAGCACGATCGCGATCACCCCCGACGTCGCGAGCAGGCCCCGCACCGGCACCGAGAACGCGAACGCTACCAGCGCCAGCACCGCGCCGACGTAGATCGCCCCGCCCAGCAGGTCCGACAGGATCCGCGTCTCGCGCGGCCGGTTCTCCAGCACCAGCGCCAGCCGCATGAAGCTGACCGCGACCCGCGCCCCCAGCAGCCACCACCCCGCCTCGACCAGCTGCGCCCAGAACCCCGCCCGCGCCCCCAGACCCGCCAGGCCCGGCGCCAGCGGCGAGCCGAACAGCCGCACCACGCACACCGACGCCGCCGCGAACACCCCCGTGCGCAGCACCAGCCGCGTCCATCCCGGCCACCGCCGCGCCAGCCGCGGCCCCGCGAACCCCGCGAGCAGCAGCACGCTCGCCACCCCCAGCTCCACCCCCGCCCGCGTCACCACGCCACTCCCTGGCCACGGAGGCGCCGCCGCGGCGCGGGTGCGTGTTGCCGGCCGGCGACGCGATGGCACATCCTTGTCGAACTCCGCCTCGCCGCCCGGCTGCCGGGGCGCCTCGCCACCCGCATCACAGGCGGGCCGCACGTCGCGGGCAGAAGACGGCAATGCCACCAGGAGCCCGCGATGAGCAGCCCCGTCCCCCCCGCCCTGACCGACGCGGACCTGCGCACCCTCGAGTCGATCCTGGCCCGCCTGTCCGGCCCCGGCGCACTCCTCCCGGGCCCCCTGTTCCGCTTCGTCACCGAGGTGATGGCCACCCCCAACGTCGACCTCCTGGTGCGCGATCCCGCGAAGGGCACGCTGCTCGCCTGGCGCGACGACCCGTTCGGCCGGGGCTGGCACGTCCCCGGCAGCATCATCCGCCACCGCGAGGAGATCGCCCACCGCATCGCCGCCTGCGCCCGCGACGAGCTCGGCTGCGACGTGACCACCGGCGACGGCCCGGTCGCCATCGTCCAGATCTTCGACGACCGCGGCCACTCCCTCTCGCTCTGCTTCGCCGCCACCCTCGCCGGCACGCCCGCCCGCCGCATCCTCGCCGCCGGCGACACCCCCGCCCGCGGCGACCTCCGCTGGTTCGCAGCCCCGCCCCCCGACCTCTACCCGAGCCACGTCGCCTACCGCGACCTGCTGGCCTCACCCGCCCACGACCCCATCCCCGTGCTCACCCAGCACGCCGGGCACCGCGACGCAGCACAGACCTCCCCGGACGGCGCCATCGCCCCCGACCCGCAGCACGGGCTCGCGGAGCCGCTGCCATAGAAGGCCGCAAGCAAGGTTGAGAAGGCAGCAAGCAAGGTTGAGGCTCTGCCTCAAACTCCGCCAAGGGCTGGGCCCTTGGA
>CAXSER010000447.1:0-2570 GCA_964236315.1 uncultured Acetobacteraceae bacterium
GCTGATCACCTCGCGCCCCCCTGCCCCGTTCAGGAACCCGTACAGGTCCACGCCCGCCCCCCCGAACACCGTCGTCGCCCCCTGCCCGCCGAGCACGAAGTCCGCCCCCGCCCCCAGCGTCACCGTGTCCTGCCCCGAGCCCGCGAACACCGCAGTGTTGCCGCGCGCCCCGGCGTAGATCGCCTGCGCCCCGCTGCCCGCGACCACCGTGTCCTGCCCCGAGCCCGCTGCGATCAGCACGTTGCCGGAGTTGCCGAAATACGCGCTGTTGCCGCTCGCCCCCGCCCCGCTCAGCGTCTGGTTGCCCACGCCCGCCAGCAGCAGGTGGTTGGCGCTCCCGGTCGCGATCAGCGTGTCGCCCGACCCGCCGCCGGCCAGCGTCGTTGCCTGCGCCCCGGTGTAGAGCAGGTTGCCCCCCGCCGAACCGCCGTAGAACGCCCCCCCGCCGCCGAGCCCGTACACCGCCACGCGCCCGGTGCCGCCATACACCGTCATGTCGCCCGCCCCGCCCGCGACCGTGCTCGCCCCCGCGCCGTTCGCGAACACCATCTGCCCGGTCGAGCCGAACGCCAGCACCGCGCCGCCCGCCTGCACCGTGACCTGCCCGCTCCCCGCCGTCACCGTGTCGAGCGCCGCCCCGGTCGCCACCAGGTCCAGCCCGCTGCCCGCGACATACGTGTTCGCTCCCGCCGAACCCGCGCCCGACAGCGTCTCCGCCCCGCCCGCCGCCGCCAGCACGTCGCCGCCCTGCGCGCCGGCGAACAGCTGGTCGCCTGCCCCGCCGCCGCCCAGCGTGGTGGCACCCGTCCCTGCGCGAAGCACGTTGCCGCCGGCCGCCCCCCCGAACAGCTGCCCGCCGCCCCCTGCTCCACTGACGCTGACCCGCCCGCTGCCGCCGGCGACGCTCATCGTGCCCGTGCCGCCGACGATCGTGCTGCTGCCGCCGCCGTTCTGCACCGTGAGCCCGCCCGCGCCCCCCTGCACCGACAGGCTGGCGCCGCCCGCCGACACCGTGTCCGCCCCGCTTCCCGCCACCACCGTCGCCATGCCGCCTGCCCCGGAGGCCACCACCAGCGCCGCGTTCACCGCGTCGGCGAAGCGGATCACGCCCGTCCCCGCCGACGCCGCCTGCGCCAGCTGCAGCGTCCCGCCCTCGATCACCGTGCCGCCGGAATAGCTGTTCGCCGCGACCAGGCTCACCACCCCGCCCTGCACCGCCAGCGCCCCCGCGCCCGAGGCATCCGACACCACGCCCGTCACCACCAGCGGCGTGCCCGCGCTGCCGCGCAGCAGGTTCGTTGTCCCCGCCGCCAGCAGCACCGGCCCGGCAAGCGTCGCCGAGCTGCCCGTGCCCTGCGCCGAGCTGTCGATCGATGCCACCACGCCCCCGGACAGCGTCACCGGCCCCGACAGCACCGCGGAGAAGTCCAGCATCACGGCGCCTCCCGCACTGACCACGAGGCCCCCGGCCTGCACCGTGCCGCCGCCGCTGACCGTGAGCCCCCCGCCGACCGAGGCCTCCCCCGCCACCGACAGCAGCGACCCCGCCCCAGCGACGCCCACCGACGCGCCTGCCAGCACGCCCAGCGAGCCCGCCGTGACATGCGCGTTGGCCAGCACCGCCAGCGTGCCCCCGACCGACCCCGCCACCGTGCCCACCGACAGCGCCTCCGCCGTCGCCCAGCCCGACCCCGTCCCGGCGACCAGCACCGCCCCCACGTCCGACCCCGTCCGGTCCGACACCGTACCGCCTGCCTGCACCGTCAGGGTGCCCGACCCCTGCGTGCTCCCCACCGACAGCGCCCCGTCCGCGGCGCCGGTGCCCGTGGCCCATACCGCCGTGCTGCCGCTGACCACCACTGCGCCTGCGCCGCCCAGCCCGATCCCCGCGTTGCCGTCCGACACCCGCCCGTTGATCGCCACCGACCCCGACTGCACCAGCACCGCGCCGCCCCCGCCCTCGACGAAACCGGTGGCACTCACGAACAGCGCCCCGCCCACCACGTCCAGCGCCAGCCCCGTCGCCCCGCCCGCAACCGCCAGCGTGCCCGTCAGGATCGGCGACGCCCCCACCACGTCGATCTCGCCCGCAACGCCGTTGCCCCCGGCCGTGTAGGTCTGCATCCCCGACGACGCGTCGAGCCTGGCCACGTCGCCCGCACCGGGCGCGCCCCCCGCCCAGCTCGCCGCGGACGCCCACAAGCCGTTCGCAAGTCCCGACCAAGTCTTCGTCGCCATGGCATTGCCCCTTCTGGAGTCCGCTCGCCGCGTCGCACGAATCGGTGAGGGCCCCACCGCCCGCGAGCCCAGGCGCAGGGGTCATAGACGCGATGGCCGGCCAAGGGAATCCGCCGGCCGGCAAGCAAGACCGGGCTCTGCCCGGACCCGCCAGGGGCGAGCCGCCCCTGGACCTGCTTGACTTAGGAAGGCCGGTCCAGGGGCGGCTCGCCCCTGGCGGAGCTCAAGGCAGAGCCTCGACCTTTGCTTCCCCGGCTCCGCCCCCCACCTCCCGCCTATGCCCGACGCGACCCTCCTCCCTCGCCCGCCGATCCCCACCCGCCAGCGCACCC
>CAXSER010000448.1:0-2568 GCA_964236315.1 uncultured Acetobacteraceae bacterium
CTCGCCGACCCCGGCGCCCACGCCGCCGGGGCGGGCGGGCTCGCCCGCCGCCAGCAGCGCCGCCACCGCGTCCGGCAGCGCGAGCCCGTAGCGCGCGACGATCTCCTCCATGGCGCCGGGCGGGTCGCGGTTCGGGATCGTGGGACCCGACGCGATGGTGCCGGGATCGTCGCCGGGCACGTCGCTGATCGCCAGCGTCACCACCCGCGCGGGGGCGGCCGCCTGCGCCAGCCGCCCGCCCTTGATCCCCGACAGGCGGCGGCGCACCACGTTCATCTCGCCGATGGTGGCGCCGGAGGCGAGCAGCGCGCGCGCCACCGCCTGCTTGTCGGCCAGCGTCAGCCCCGGCCCCGGCAGCGCCAGCAGCGCCGACCCGCCGCCGGAGATCAGCGCCAGCACCAGGTCGTCCGGCCCGAGCCCGCGCACCGTCTCCAGCAGCCTGCGCGCCCCCAGCTCGCTGTTGGCGTCCGGCACGGGGTGCGAGGCCTCCAGCACCTCGATGCACCGCGTCGGCACCGCATGCCCGTAGCGCGTCACCACGAGACCCGACATCCGCCCGCTGTCCACGAGGTCGGGCCACGCCGCCTCCAGCGCCGCCGCCATCACCGCCGCGGACTTGCCGCCGCCGACGACGACGCATCGCCCGCGCGGCCTCTCCGGCAGGTGGGCGGCGAGCACGCGGTGCGGGTCGGCGGCGGCGACGCCCGCGTCGAAGATGCGGCGCAGCGCGGCGCGGGCGCGTGCGTCGTCCCAGGCCCCGGGGGCCGACGGCTGGGCGGTCGTGGAATCCTGGGCCGGGGGCTCGGTGGACATCGTTCGGAGGCTCCTCGTGGCCTGCGCCCGTTCCGGCGCGGTGCGACCTGTTAGCAGGCAGGCGGAACAGGCGCGAAGAGGCAATGCGCGCGCGGGCGCAGGCGGCGCCCCGCGCCCTCCGCCCCGGCCGGGGCCTGTCACGACCTGCCAGCCCTGGCCGCATGCGCCACGACAGACAGGAAGCGTGTTCTTTCCTGAAAGAGAGAACCTAAGGACTCTTCCACAAGAATCCGGACCCAGCCGGGCAGCCCTTGACTTCGTGGGCGAAGTCTCTTTGCTTCTTTTCCTTCAGGAAAAGAGGACTCTTGCCTCCCCGTGGCAGCGGCAGGTCGCCGCCCGAGTCACGACGACCTCCACGGCCCGGACGCCGGCGCGCCTGCCCCCTCGCGGCCGTCCCGGCACCGCTGCTACACTGCGCCCGACCTGGGAGCCCGCGAACCATGCTGACCGTCCACCCCGGCGGCGCGCCCGCCCGCGTGCTCCCCGACCCGCAGTCCGGCCCGCTCCCGGATCCCGGCCCGCTCCCGGATCCCGGGCAGGACCTGTGGCTCGACCTGCTCGACGGCACCGAGGCGGAGCGCGCCCTGGCCGCGCGCCTGACCGGCCTGCGCATCCCCGCCCGCGAGGAGATCGCCGAGATCGAGGCCTCCAGCCGCCTGCAGCGCGAGGGCGACACGCTCTACCTCAGCACCCCGATCGTCGCCCGCCCCGACGGCGGCGCGCCGGTGCTGGTCACGCCGCTCGGCCTGGTGCTCTCGCCGCGCCACCTGCTCACGGTGCGCTACAGCCGGCTCGCCGCGTTCGACAGCTTCGCGCGCACCCTGGCCAACGGCCTGCCCGACCCCGCGGCCCCCGCCCTTGCGGGCGACCCCGCGATCCCCGCACCCGCGATCCCCGCACCCGCGATCCCCGGCCCCGCCAGCCCCGAACCCGCCAGCCCCGCACTCGCGGCACCCGCGGCGGCGTCCAGCACCGACGCCTTCCTCGGCCTGATGGAGGCGATGGTGGACCGCGCCGCCGACATCCTCGAGCTGGCCGGCGCGGAGCTGGACACGCTGTCGGCCACGATCTTCCACGCCGAGAGCCGCCCCGGCCGCGGCGGGCGCAGCGACGCCACCCTGCGCGCCGTGCTGCGCCGCATCGGCCGCGCCGGCGACCTGGTCTCGCACCTGCGCGACAGCCTGCTCGGCCTGGGCCGCATCGCCGCCTACGTCGCGGACGCGCACCTGCCCTGGATGCCGCCCGGCCTGCACGGCCGCTGCGCCTCGGTGCGCGCCGACATCGCCTCCCTGTCCGACCACGACGCCCAGCTCACCAACAAGGTGCAGTTCCTGCTCGACGCCACCCTCGGCTTCCTCAACATCGAGCAGAACAACGGCATCAAGGTGCTCACCGTGGTCAGCCTGATCGGCATCCCCCCCACCCTGATCGCCAGCATCTACGGCATGAACTTCAAGAACATGCCCGAGCTGGACTGGACCTACGGCTACCCCTACGCCCTGGGCCTGATCGTGCTCAGCGTCGTGGGCCCGCTGGCGCTGTTCCGCTGGCGGGGCTGGCTGTGACCCCGGAGGCACCGACGCCCATGACCACGACCATGACCACGACGCACGAACCGCCGAGCACCGCGGCCGCGTCGCCCCGTCCCGCCCGGACACCGCGCCGCGCCGCGCCGCCAGGAGCGACGCTCGCGCTGGCCCTGGCCCTGGCCGCCTCGCTCGCCCCCGGCCCGTCCCGCGCACGCGAGGCGCCGCC
>CAXSER010000449.1:0-2557 GCA_964236315.1 uncultured Acetobacteraceae bacterium
TCGGCGGCGGAGGCGGCCAGGAGGCCTCGGGCGGCTTCGGCGGCGGCAATGGCGCAGGCTTCGGCCCCACGGGTCCCGGGTTCGGCGGCGGCGCGGCCTTCAACGGCACCGGTCCCGTGGAGACGCTGGCGCCCGGCAGCGGCCTCGGCGCGGGCGGGGCGGTCTTCGTCCAGCAGGGCGGCGGGCTGGCGCTGGGCACGGGCGCGATCGGCGGCGGCGTGGCGCAGGGCGGCGCGTCGGCGTTCGGACTGGGCGGGGCGGGCCTCGGGCTCGGGGCGGGGATCTTCCTGCAGGGCGACCAGCAGATCACCCTCTCGCCCGCGGCCGGCACGACGCTCGCGATCGGCGACGCCATCGCCGACCAGACCGGCAGCACCGGCCAGACCGGGCTGTCCGCCGCCGGCGACCCGCTGGCGGGCGCGGGCAGCGTGCTGGTCGAGGGGCCGGGGCGGGTGGTTCTCTCGGCGAAGGGGGCCTCTCCCGAAGGCGCCACGGTCCTGGGCGAGACGTATTCCGGCGGCACGACGCTGACCGGCGGCACGCTGGAGCTTGCGGTCGTCGGGCAGCTCGGCCACGGCGGCGACGTCGTGTTCGCCGGGCCTGCGACGCTCGTGCTCGACGTGCAGCCCGGCTACGGCCCGGGCGCGTTCAACACCATCGACGGCTTCGCGCCGGGCGACGTGCTCAACCTGCGCAGCCTCTTCTTCGACGAGAACGTGGCGCTCGAACAGGACCCTGCCGAGCCGCAGAACGTGTTCGTCTTCGATGCGGGCGGGGACATCGACCAGTTCGACATCACAGGCGCCCATGACCTGAGGCTGGGCGCTGCCGCGGACGGGAGCACGATCCTCTTCGAGGCGCCCTGCTTCGCGCAGGGCACGCGGATCGACACGCCGTCCGGCGAGGTCGCGGTCGAGGCGCTGCGGGCGGGCGACAGGGTGCGCCTCGCCGCGGGCGGCAGCGCCGCGGTGCGCTGGGTCGGGCGGCGGCGCGTCGACCTGCGCCGCCATCCCAGGCCGGAGGCCGTGCGCCCGGTCCGCGTGCGCGCCCACGCCTTCGGCCCCGGCCTGCCCCGGCGCGACCTGGTGCTGAGCCCGGAGCACGCGCTGTCGCTCGGCGGGGCGCTGGTGCCGGTGCGCGTGCTGCTCGACGGCGAGTCGGTGGCGCAGGAGGCGCCGGGGCGGGTCACGTACTTCCACGTCGAGCTGGACCGCCACGACGTGATCCTGGCGGAGGGACTGCCGGCGGAGAGCTACCTCGACACCGGCAACCGCCACTGCTTCGGCAACGGCGCGGTGGCGAGCCTGCACCCGGACTTCGCGCCGGGGCCGGTGGCGGCGGAGCCGTGCGCGCCGATGGTGCTGGCGGGGGCGCAGGTCGAGGCGGCACGGGCCAGGCTGCGCGAGGCAAGGGAAGGCCGGGCTCTGCCCGGACCCGCCAGAGGCTGGGCCTCCGGACTGCCTTCCTGAAGAGAGGCGATCCAAGGGCCCGGCCCTTGGCGGAGTTCGAGGCAGAGCCTCGACCCTGCCTTCTCAGTCGAAGGTCGGCTGGTGCAGCCCCGCCGGCGAGAGGGTGAACACCTCGCACCCGTCCTCGGTGACGCCGACCATGTGCTCGAACTGCGCCGACAGCGAGCGGTCGCGCGTGACCGCTGTCCAGCCGTCGTCGAGCACCTTCACCTCCGGCCGCCCCGCGTTGACCATGGGCTCGACGGTGAAGAACATCCCCGGCCGCAGCGTGGGCCCTTCGCCGGCGCGGCCGAAGTGCAGGATGTTGGGCGCCTCGTGGAAGCGCTGGCCGATGCCGTGGCCGCAGAAGTCGCGCACCACGCTGAAGCGGTGGGCCTCCACGTAGGACTGGATGGCGTGGCCGATGTCGCCGAGCGTGGCGCCCGGGCGCACCGCGCGCACGCCGCGCATCATCGCCTCGTGGGTGACGTCGATCAGGTTGCGCGCCTTCGTGGACGGGCGGCCTGCGACGTACATGCGGCTGGTGTCGCCGTGCCAGCCGTCGACGATGCAGGTGACGTCGATGTTGAGCACGTCGCCGTCGACCAGGCGCCGGTCGCCGGGGATGCCGTGGCAGACGACGTGGTTGAGCGAGATGCACGAGGACTTCGGGTAGCCGCGGTAGTTCAGCGTGGCCGGGATGGCGTTCGCGGCCAGGGTGAACTCGTGGATCAGCAGGTCGAGCTCGCCGGTGGTGACGCCGGGGCGGACGTGCGGGCCGATCATGTCCAGGGTCTCGGCGGCGAGTCGGCCGGCCGCGCGCATGCCCGCGAAATCCTGCGGCGGATGCAGTGTGATCCGCCTCGAGTCTGCCCCGCCGTCCATGTTCGCTCCGTGTCCTCGTCCCGACACGGAATGGGCGCGCCGGCGTGCCTGCGAAAATGCGTGCCCGCTCCCCCGCGCGCAAGGGGCGGCGGGACCGCGGGGCGGAGGCGGGGCCGCGAGGCGCTCAGCGCAGGCAGGGATGGCGGCGGGTGCAGGCGGCGCCGCGGGAGGCCGGGGCATGCTCGCGCGCCATCGCGGGCATCAGCCGCGGGCGCCCGTACTCG
>CAXSER010000450.1:0-2541 GCA_964236315.1 uncultured Acetobacteraceae bacterium
GCCTTGGGCGCCGCGGGCTGGGTCGGCGTGAACCACCCCTGCGCCTGCGCCGGCAGCGGCAGCATCAGCAGGCCCGCCAGCGCGGTGCCCACCGAGAGCAGGGCGCGGGCGGGCGGCGCCCGACGCGCCACGACGGGACGACGGACGCCGGACGTCGCGGCGCCCCGGGCGACGGTCGGTGCGACGGAAGCCTGCGCGGGAAGGGAGCGGTGCATGTGCAAATCAGAACCTCGTGCCGAAACCAAAGCGGAAAATCTGCTGTCGATCGTATTTCTGCCGCACGACCGGATAGCCGAGGTCGACGTTGATCAGCCCGAACGGGCTTTTCCACGACACCCCGAGGCCGGTGCCGACGCGCGGCGAGAAGTTGTTGGTGCCGACCTGCTGCCGCGACGACGTGAACGCGTCCGGCTTCAGCCCCTCCAGCCCGCCGAGATCGGCGAAGGCGCGCCCGGACAGCCCGAGGTCGGCGGAGACCGGCAGCGGGAAGTGCAGCTCGGTGGACTGGGTGTAGATCACCTCGCCGCCCAGCGCGTCGCTCGCCAGGTACGCGGGGTTGCCGTTCTGCGCGTTGACCGGGATCGAGTGCGGGCCCACGCCGCCGTCCTGGAAGCCGCGCAGGTTGTCGCCGCCCAGGAAGAAGCGGTCGATGATCCGCTCCCGCCCGCCCAGGTTCGCGAGGTAGCCGCCGCTGCCGGACACGGAGATGCCCCACTCGCTGTCGCCGGTGATGAAGTCGAGCGGGATGAAGTAGGTCGCGTCCACCTTGATCCGCGCGTACTTGGCGTCGCCGCCGAGGCCCGCGAAGTCGGTGCCGAGCTTGGCGACGAACCCCGAGTGCGGGTCCACCCGGCTGTCGCGGAAGTCCAGCGCCAGCGTCTGGCCGATCTGGCTCAGCAGCGACTGCCCCGCCTCGTCCTGCACGTAGATCGAGGCCGAGCTGTTCACGTCGTACACGTTACGATCGGTGAACGTGTAGTTCCACGACTGCGCCAGGTGGTCGTTGAACTGGTAGCCTAGCCGCAGCGAGAGCCCGGTCCTGCGCTCGCTGTAGTTGGCGATGTTGAGGTTGTTGTTGCGGATCTGGTAGATGTCGGCACCCGCGACCAGGTTGCGGTCCAGGAAGTACGGGTCCGTCGCCGACAGGTTGATCTGGCTCTCGCGCTGCGCCAGCGTCCCGCTCAGGTTCGCGTCGATGCCCGAGCCCACCAGGTTGCGCTCGCGCAGGCCCGCCTGCCCGAGCACGCCCGCATCCGTCGAGTACCCGCCGCCCAGCGTCAGCTCGCCCGTCGCCTTCTCGGCGACCGCGGCGTTCACCACCACGCGGTCCGCGCTGGAGCCCGGCGTGGTCGTGATGTTGGCGCCGCTGAAGTAGCCCAGGTCGGTCAGCCGCTGCTTGGTCTTCTTGCTCGCCGCGTCGCTGAACGCGTCGCCCTCGGCCATCGTGAACTCGCGGCGGATCACCTTGTCCTGGGTGCGCGTGTTGCCGCTGATCTCGATGCGCTCGACGTACACCCGCGGCCCGTTCACCACGTCGAACAGCAGGTCGACGGTGCGCTTGTCCTTGTTGCGCGCGATCCTCGGGTTGACCTCGACGAACGGGAAGCCGAGCGCCACCGCCTTGTCCTGCACCGCCGTCGTGCTGCGCTGCACCGCGTCGCCGTTGTAGATGTCGCCCGGCTTGAAGTTGACCAGCGGCAGCAGCGCGTCAGACGACAGGTGCGCGACCTGGCTGTCCACCTTGACGGTGCCCACGTGGTAGCGCTCGCCCTCGTGGATCGTGAACGTCACGAAGAACGACTTGCGGTCCGGCGACAGCTCCGAGGTGGCACTCGTCGCGTCGAAGTCCGCATACCCGTTGCGCAGGTAGAAGCGCCGCAGCAGCTCCTTGTCGTAGTTGATCCGCTCCGGGTCGTACTGGTCGGCGCTCGACAGGAAGCGGAACCACGCCTCCTCGCGCGTGGACACCTCCTCGCGCAGCCGGTTCTCGCTGAACGCGTGGTTGCCCACGAAGGTGATCCGGCTCACCAGCGTCTCGGAGCCCTCGTTGATGCGGAACACCACGTCGACTCGGTTCTGCGGCAGCCGGATGATCTGCGGCTCGATGGTCACCGCGTAGCGGCTGTGCTTGGCGTACAGGTCCATCAGCCGCTGCCGGTCCGCCTGCACCAGCTGCGGCGTGTACACCGCCCGCGCCCGCAGCTGCAGCACCGGGCGCAGCACGTCGTCCTTCTGCGAGCGGTTGCCCTCGAAGGCGATCTGGTTGACCAGCGGGTTCTCGACCACCCGCACCACCAGCGTGCCCCCGCTGCGCTGGATGCTGACGTCCTTGAACAGCCCGGTCGCGTACAGCGTGCGCAGCGAGCGGTCCACCCGGTCCGACCCGAACGAGTCGCCCGGCTGCACCAGCATGTACGAGCGGATCGTGCCCTGCTCGATGCGCTGGGCGCCCTCGACCTGGATCGAGCGGATCGGGTCCGCCCCGCCGCCCTCGCGCCGCACCGGCTCCTGCCCGCGCCGCCCCGCCGCCGAGCCATGGCC
>CAXSER010000451.1:0-2532 GCA_964236315.1 uncultured Acetobacteraceae bacterium
CAGTCCAGGGGGGCTCCCCCTGGCGGAGCTCGAGGCAGAGCCTCGACCTTGCTTCCTTGCGGGCCCAGCGCCGCCGCGCTAGACCACACGCCACGGACCCGTAGCTCAGCTGGATAGAGCGCTGCCCTCCGAAGGCAGAGGCCGGACGTTCGAATCGTCTCGGGTCCGCCACTTTCCCTCCCGCGCAGTGGCCTCCGTGCCCCGAGGCCCTGCAACGCTCTGTCGCAACCCCGACAGGCTGCGGCAACACGCGCGTCGTAGGACAGGACCCGTCGGCAGGACGCCGCGAGGAGCCATCCCGATGACAGCGGCGATCCGACCGACCCCCAGGACCCGCCACGACGGCCGCGGCGCCAGGCCGCACCCCACCCCACTGGCCGCGGCTCCCCATGGCGGACGCCCGCCCGCCCCGCCCTCCTTCGAGGACGCGCTGTGGACCCTGTGCGAGGCCATCGTCGCGCGCGCCGCCGGCCGCCACCCCTGGGTTGCGCTGGGCATCTCGACCGCGGGCACCTGCCCGCAGCCCTACCAGGCGACGCTGCTGCGCGTGGCCGACGAGCTGGTCGGCAACGCCATGGAGCACGCCTTCGTGGGCCGCCGGCACGGCAGCGTCCTGGTGCACGCCGCCATCGCCCCGGAGACCGGCATGCGGGTCTCGGTCAGCGACGACGGCGCCTGCTTCGACCGCCACGCCGTGTGCGCCGGCAACGGCTTCCGCCTCCTGTCCATGCTCGGCGACCTGGTGGTGAGCCCCGGCGAGGGCCCCTGGCGCGGCGGCTCGACCGTGACCGTCACCGTGCCCTTCGGCCAGGTCACGGTGAGCCCCGCCGCCTTCCCCCGCCCCCGCCGGGCCTGACCCGCACACCCGCCGCCCGGCCCGGCCTGCCGCTCGACTCGGCCTGCGGCCCGGCCCGACCTACTGCCCGGCGCGCCGCCCGATCCGCCCTGACGCCTGATCCGGCCCGTCCCGCAGCCCGCCGCCCGATCCACCCCGGCCCGCCGACGCAGCCCCGCCCTCAGCTCGTCGCCGACCCCGCCGCCGTCGCCTGCACCGCGGGCACCGGTGCGACCGGCGCAGCCGGCAGCGGGATGAACTCCTTCTCGTCCCCCGGCACCCGCGCGAACGCCCCCGCCCGCCACTCCGCCTTCGCCTGCTCGATCCGCTCCCTCGACGACGAGACGAAGTTCCAGAACAGGTAACGCGGCCCGTCCATCACCGCGCCGCCGAGCAGCAGCAGCCTCGCCCCCGCCCGCCCCGCGCGCAGCGACACCGCGTCGCCCGCCCGGAACAGCAGCATCCGCCCCGCCTCGAACCCCACGCCGGCGACCTCCACCGACCCCTCCACGACGTACGCGCCCCGCTCCTCGTGCCCGTCCACCATCGGCAGCGCCGCACCCGCCTGCAGAACGGCGTCCGCGTAGAACAGCTCCGCCGGCGCCTGCACCAGCGCGCGCAGCCCCCACCCCGTCCCTGCCACGAGCCGCAGCCGCACGCCCGCGTCCTCGATCACCGGCAGCGCCGCCGCCCCGTGGTGCACGAAGGCCGGCGCGTCCTCCTCGTGCCCCTTCGGCAGCGCCACCCACGACTGGATGCCCGACAGCCGGTTCGCGTGCACCCGCGACGGCACCGCGGTGCGCTCGGAATGCGTGATCCCGCGCCCCGCCGTCATCCAGTTCACGTCGCCCGGCTCGATCGACTGGTCCGTGCCCAGGCTGTCGCGGTGGTGGATCGCCCCCTCGAACAGGTACGTCACCGTCGACAGCCCGATGTGGGGGTGCGGCCGCACGTCGAGCCCCTTGCCCGTCAGGAACTCCCCCGGCCCGATCTGGTCGAAGAAGATGAACGGCCCGACCATCTGCCGCTCCGTCGCCGGCAGCGCCCGCCTGACCTCGAACCCGCCGATGTCGTGCGCCCGCGGCAGGATCACCTGCTCCACGCTCTCCGGCATCACGCCTGCCAGCCCGGCCCCGTCGCTCATCTCGCACACTCCCCGCCCAGGCCGCGGCCACGCCGGCGCCCCTGGTCCCGGCGGAATGCACCCGCCGGCCACCGCGTGCCAAAGGAAAAGCAAGCATGGGCTCTCCCTCCGCCTGCCATTCCAGTGGCCCAGGCGGGCCATCGGAACCTTCGGCAGGCTACGCCCAGACCCGCAAAGGGTCCGAGGACCCTTTGATCCCATCCCCTAAGAGAAGGCGATCCAAGGGCCCGGCCCTTGGCGGAGTCTGAGGCAGAGCCTCAACCTTGCTTCCTTCAAGCCACCCACACCCCCCGTAACCCCGCCAAAGGAGCCGCCATGCCCGTCCCCACCGCCATGCCCGCCCTCCCCGCCCTGCTGGCCGCGCTCGCCCTGTGCGCCTGCTCCGCCCGCCAGACCGCCGCCAACCAGGCCGAGGCCACCTGCCGCGTCCAGGCGATCAGCGACACCTCCGAGCTGCCCGGCATCGTCGCCGACACCGCCCGTGACCGCATGGTCCGCGACTGCCTCGCCCGCGCCCCCCGACCGGCCGCCCCGTCGCAGCCCGCCCCCTGAC
>CAXSER010000452.1:0-2524 GCA_964236315.1 uncultured Acetobacteraceae bacterium
GTGAGGCGCAGCGGCCCCCGGGCATGAGGGCGGCCCCCCCGCGCCTCGGCCCGGGCAGCGCCCGCCGCGCGTCCGCGATGCGGCCCGCACGGTCCGGCTCCGCAAGGAGCGCGGACCATGCCGACCCGTTGCGAACACGGTCCGCTCCTGGACTCGCCGGGGGATCAACCGGATACTCCTTCCGCCAGCAACATGGGAGGATACGACAATGAAACGTCGCCTCGTCGCAGCCGTCATGCTCGCCTCGGCAGCCTTGTTCGCGGGCCCTGTGCGCGCCCAGACCCGGGACGGCGGCACCACGCCGCTGACGATCGTCGCCCAGCTCAAGGCGAAGCCGGGCAAGGAGAAGGAGCTGCAGCAGGCGCTGCACGCCCTGATCGAGCCGACCCGCCACGAGCAGGGCAACATCAACTACGACATGATGGTCTCGAACGAGGATCCCGGGGTCTTCATCTTCTACGAGAACTGGCGGACCAAGGCGGAGTGGGACGCGCACATGAAGTCGCCGCACCTGGTGGCGTTCGCCAGCCGGCAGGGCGAACTCGCGGCGGACTGGAAGCTGTTCCAGATGACGCGCCAGCCCTAGGGTTGAACCTGGCAGCAGCGTGCCGTTTCCAGGAGAAGGCAAGACTCTTCTTTTTCTGAAGAAAAAGAAGCAAGAAGACTTTGCCCATAAGGTCACGGCCGCACGGCCGGTCCCGGACCCTTATGGGCAAAGTTCTTTGGTTCTTTCTTTCAACAAAGAACTGCTTCCTGTCCGTCGTGGCGCATGGGACCACGGCTGGCGCAGGTGCACGACAGCCTCCGGCGCCGGGGTCCGGCCCTGCGCGCGGAGAACCGCGCCGTGGCGTGCGGACGAGGGGGCTGCCGCGGGCCGCGCGCACGGGGCAGGATGGAGCCACCCCTCTCACGCCGGAAGCGAGCCACCGATGTCCGACGCCTCGTTGCTCACCCGCCTGACCGACTTCTACGGCAATTCGGCGTTCATCGAGGACGACCCGGCGTGCGTGCGCCACCGCGACGTGCTCTGCGTCCCCGCCGGCACCGCGGGCAGCTCCCCCGGCCTGTTCGACCGCGGACGCAAGATGCTGGGGGCGGCGGCCGACCACCGCGCGACCCCGCACCCGCAGCATCCGCACGATCCCTACACCACCCTCGACCCGGAGCGGTTCGACTTCGCGCCCGACGATTTCGACTACGTGTTCCTCGGCACGCTGACCGGGCACTACGGCCACTTCATCACCACGGCCATGGCGCGCCTGTGGGTGGCGCGCCTCGCGCCCGGTGCGCGCACCCGCTACGTCGTGCTCAACCGGCGGCCCGTGGAGGGGTTCTTCGACACGGAGTTCCTGGCCGAGATCCTCGGCGCGGTCGGGGTGGGCCCGGACAACCTCGCGAGCTTCGACCACCCGGTGCGCTTCCGGCGCATCACGGTGCCGAATCCCGCGATCGAGGAGCACAACTTCTCGCACCGCGTGTTCGGCACGCTGTGCGCGCGCATCGGCGACCTGATGGTGCCGGAGCACCCCGCGCAGGACGACACGCCGGTGTTCCTGTCCAAGGCGATCCTGGCGGCGGGCGTGTCCAGGATCGTCAACGAGCCGGAGCTGTGCGACCGCCTGGTGCGCGCGGGCGTCGACATCGTGCACCCAGAGACGATGAACATGCCGCAGAAGATCGCGATGTTCCGCAGCCGCCGCGTGCTGACCGGGCTGGCGGGGTCGGGCCTGCACACCGGGGTGTTCGCGCCGAACCGCGACAAGCTGGCGCTGGCGTTCTCGTCGTACCTGCTGAGCAACCAGCTGCTGCTCGACCAGGCCAGCGGCGGCACCACAGCGACCTACATGGCCGAGAGCATCGTCGAGCCGCAGACGCCGGGCTGGCAGACCACCTACCGGCTCGCCGACCCGGTGGGGGCGGCCGAGGCGTTCCTCGGCCTCATGGAGCACGAGCTGCGCCCGCGCATTGAGCGGCGGCGGCAGGCGGGCGGCGGCATGCCGGCGGCGCGGCAGCGCAGCGTCGGGAGCTTCCGCTTCCGCCGCGAGAACGGCAGGGCGCTGGCGGGGCTGCAGGGCTGGTGGGAGATGGAGGACACGCACTGCTGGACGTCGGGCCCGACCAGCCTGTTCGACCTCGCGCTGTCGCCCAGCCAGGGAGAGCTGACGCTGTCGCTGCAGGTGGGGGCCGCGGTCGTTCCGCCGCACCTCGTCTCGCGCCCGCTCACCGTGTTCGCCAACGGCGCCGAGGTGGCGCGGTTCACCGTCGGCCGGCTGACGGCCTATGACTGCGCCCTGCCGCGCGGGTGCCTGGACGGCAACGTGCTGCGCCTGCGCTTCGAGCACCCGATCACGGCCTCGCCCCGCGACCTCGGGCTGCCCGGCGACACGCGGGACATGTCGATCTGCTTCGCCGAGATCGCCGTCACCGAACGCCTGCCGTGACGGCCCGAGGCGGTCGCGCGCGCGGTTCGTGCCCGGCGCGTGGCGGGCGGCGGGACGGGGCGGCGGGACGGGGCGGCGGGGTT
>CAXSER010000453.1:0-2523 GCA_964236315.1 uncultured Acetobacteraceae bacterium
GGCATCGGCGCCGGTCGACCCGGTGTAGCGCAGCACCGCCACGGTCTCCGCCGGCACGGGCACGAGCACCACCCGCGCGTCGTTCGGCACCGGCGCATCGGCCGCCGCGAGCCCGGCCGGGAGGAAGAAGCGGATGGTCCAGCGGCCGTCGGCGGCACGCGCCTGCGCGACGGGCGCGGTCATGGCGATCGTCTCGCCCCCGCGCGCGGGGGCGGCCGCGGCGACGGCGACCGGCGCGGTCATGGCGATGCTGGCGCGGCGGCTGTTGGCGCCGAAGATGTAGCCGGCGACGCGCTGGAAGCCGGTGCTGCGGGCGGCGAGTTCGTCGCCGTCGACGGTGGTCTCGGCGGCCAGGCGCGGCGCGTAGCGGCGGACCTCCACGCTGTCGGCCAGCTGCGCCACCACGTCGTAGCGCGCCTGCTCGGTGCCGCTGCGCACGCCGACGACGGAGCAGGCGGTCACCAGGAGGCCGGAGAGCAGGGTGGCCATGGCGGTCCTCATGCGCAGGAAGCGGGAAAGGCCGTGCGGCCGTGCCGGCCCGGAGCCCCGCAACACGCCGCCCGGCTCCGGGCAGCGTCCGGAGATTCCGGCTCCTGGCGGTGGGCGGCCGGCCCTGGCTGCCTGCCGACCGTCACACCAGCCGCGCCTGCTTCACCGCCGCCTCGATGAAGCCGGCGAACAGCGGGTGCGGCTCGAACGGCTTGCTCTTCAGCTCCGGGTGGTACTGCACGCCGATGAACCACGGGTGGTCCGCGCGCTCGACGATCTCCGGCAGCACCCCGTCGGGCGACAGCCCGGAGAAGCGCAGCCCCGTCGCCTCCAGCGCGTCGCGGTAGTGCACGTTGACCTCGTAGCGGTGCCGGTGGCGCTCCTCGATCTCGGTCGCCCCGTACAGCGCCGCGACCAGCGAGCCAGGCGCCAGCGACGCAGGGTAGCTGCCCACGCGCATGGTGCCGCCCAGCTCGCCGCTGGCCGCGCGACGCTCGATCTCGTTGCCCCGCGCCCACTCCGTGAGCAGGCCGACGACGGGCGTCCCGGTCGGCCCGAACTCCGTCGACGAGGCGTCCGGCAATCCGGCCTGGTGACGCGCCGCCTCGATCACCGCCATCTGCATGCCGAAGCAGATGCCCAGGAACGGCACGCGGTGCTCCCTGGCGAAGCGCACCGCCTCGATCTTGCCCTCGGTGCCGCGCTCGCCGAAGCCGCCGGGCACCAGGATGCCGTGCACGTCCTCCAGCCGCCCCACCGCGCCCGGCTGCTCGAACACCTCCGCGTCCACCCAGTCGAGCCGCACGCGCACCCGGTTGGCGATGCCGCCGTGCGCCAGCGCCTCGGCCAGCGACTTGTAGCTGTCGAGCAGGTTCGTGTACTTGCCGACCACCGCGATGCGCACCTCGCCCTCGGGGTGGCGCACGGTGTCGACGATGCGCTGCCAGCGCGACAGGTCCGGCACCGCGTCGTGGGCGAGCCCGAAATGGCGCAGCACCTCGCGGTCCATGCCCTCGGCGCTGTAGGCGATCGGCACCGCGTAGATCGTGTCGACGTCGAGCGCCGCGATCACCGCCTCCGGCCTGACGTTGCAGAAGTTGGCGATCTTGCGCCGCTCGTTGTCGGGGATCGGCCGGTCGCAGCGGCACAGCAGCATCTGCGGCTGGATGCCCAGGCTCTGCAGCTCCTTGACCGAATGCTGGGTCGGCTTGGTCTTCAGCTCGCCCGCGGTGGGGATCCACGGCACCAGGGTCAGGTGGACGAACATCGTCCGCTCCGGCCCGAGGTCGTTGTGCAGCTGACGGATGGCCTCCAGGAACGGCAGGCTCTCGATGTCGCCCACCGTCCCGCCGATCTCGATCAGCGCGAAGTCGAGGTCCTCGGTGTCGCGGGTGATCGCCTCCTTGATGGCGTCGGTGATGTGCGGGATCACCTGCACCGTGGCGCCGAGGTAGTCGCCGCGCCGCTCGCGCGCGATCACCTCGGAGTAGATGCGCCCCGTGGTCGCGTTGTCCGACTTCGTGGCGTGCACGCCGGTGAAGCGCTCGTAGTGCCCGAGGTCGAGGTCGGTCTCCGCACCGTCGTCGGTGACGAACACCTCGCCGTGCTGGTAAGGGCTCATCGTCCCGGGGTCGACGTTGAGGTAGGGGTCGAGCTTGCGCAGCCGGACGCGGTAGCCGCGGGCCTGCAGGAGGGCGGCAAGGGCGGCCGAAGCAAGCCCCTTGCCGAGCGAGGATACCACGCCACCGGTGATGAAGACGTACCGTGTCATGGGAGACCCCCTTACACCGGATGGTCGGGCGGCGGGAACCCCGGGGCAGGGAAGCAGGCATGGGCTCCCCCTCCGCTGGCCATTCCAATGGCCCAAGAGGGCCATCGGAACCTTTGGCCAGCTACGCCCGAACCCGCAAAGGGTCCGAGGATCCCTTTCCCTAAGAGAAGGCGATCCAAGGGCCCAGCCCTTGGCGGAGTTTGAGGCGGAGCCTCAACCTTGCTTCTCGACGTGCGCCGCCGCCGCGCGCCCGCTCAGCATCG
>CAXSER010000454.1:0-2521 GCA_964236315.1 uncultured Acetobacteraceae bacterium
GCCCCCCCGGCAGCGCCGCGAACAGCGTGCCCGGCCGCACCTGCCGGCTGTCCGCCGTCACCGCTGCGACCTCGACGGCAGCCGCAGGCGACGCGTCGGACCCGGCGGCCAGCCCCGCGGTGTCGAGCATCTCAGCGAGCCGCAACGAGGGTCTCGCCGCGCACCCGGCCGTCGGCCTGCGCCTCGCGCCGCATCACGGCGGGATCGTGGGCTGGCTGCACGACCGGCAGCGGCCCCGGCCTCTGCGGCGCCGTGCGCGCCGCCTCCGGCGCGGACAGCACCGGCCGGACCTGCTGCGCCGCCGGGCCGCGCGCCACCACCTGCGGCGGGGCCGCGACCGCCGTGTCCGGCACGTCGAGCGGCAGCGGCTTCGGTCGCACGCCCGGCTCGTTGTTCTGGTGCTCGCCCGGGTGCCCCGGCTGCAGCGGGATGTACAGCGAAGCCGCGATCGCGTCGTAGTCCTGCATCTGCGGGAACAGCCCGAGCATCGGCGCGATGCGCGCGATCACCCGCCCGGCTCCTGGCGCCGACACCGCGCCCGCCGTCGAGTAGCCGCCGGTGCTCTTGTTGCCGTGCGGCTCGTCGAGCATGAAGTACACGGCGTAGCGCGGCGCGTTCATCGGGAACACGCTCATAAACGCGCTGACGTTGCTGTGCTTCTTGTAGCCGTGGCCGCTGTTCTTCTCCGCAGTCCCGGTCTTGCCGCCGACGAAGTAGCCGGGAACGTTGGCCGGCTTGCCGTAGCCGTCGGTCACCACGAGGTGCATCAGCTTGCGCATCGTGTCCGAGGTGGCCTGCGACATCACCCGCGTGCCCTCCGGCAGCGGCGCGTTCGGCTCGGCCGCCAGGATCGTCGGCTTGAGCACGATGCCGCCGTTGGCCACCGCCGCCGTGCCGCGCACCACGTGCAGCGGGCTGACCGCGATGCCGTGCCCGAAGCCGACGGTCATGGTCACCGCCTCCTTCCAGTTCGCCGCCGCCGGCACGATCGGCATGCCCGCCTCGGGAAGCTGGATGCCGATGCGGCTGAACATCCCCATGTTCTTCAGCCACGCCCGCTGCCGCTCCGCGCCCACGCCGAGCGCGATATGCGCCGCCCCCAGGTTGGACGAGTAGGCCAGCACCTCGGGCAGGTAGAGGAAGCGGTGCTTGCCCTCGAAGTCGGTGATGGTGAAGCGCCCGATGTGGATCGGATTGGCCGCGTCGAACTGGTCGCCCAGATGCGCGGTGCCCGCGTCGAGCGCCATGGACGCTGTCTGCAGCTTGAAGGTGCTGCCCGGCTCGTACATCGCCGTGACCGCGCGGTTGAAGCGGTCGTCCGGCGCGGTGTCGCCGAACCTGTTGGCGTCGTAGTCGGGCAGGCTGACCATGGCGATCACCTCGCCGGTGCGCACGTCCATGACGATGCCGCACGCCCCGATGGCGCCGAACTCGTCCTTGGCGTGCTCCAGCTCGTCGCGCACCACCGCCTGCACGCGCACGTCGATCGATAGCCGCAGCGGCGTGGTGTCGCCCCGCAGCCGGGCGTCGAACGCCTTCTCGACCCCGGCCACGCCGTGCGTGTCGACGTCCACGCCGCCGAGCACCTGGGCGGCCACGCGCCCCAGCGGGTAGCGGCGCTTCTCGCCCTCCTGGAAGTACACGCCGGGGATGCCGAGCGCGTTGATCGCCAGCTCCTCGCGCGGCGTGATCTGGCGCTCGAGGTAGACGAACTGCTTGCCCGACACGAGCCGCGCCCGCGCCTCGTCCTCGTCCATGCGCGGAAGCACGCCCTTGATCCTGTGCGCGGCCAGCGCCGGGTCGATCATCTCGCGCGGGTTGGCGTACAGCGACGCCATCGGCAGCGACACCGCCAGGATCTCGCCGTTCCTGTCCGTCACGGTGGCGCGTGGCCCTGGCGGCGGCGGCGCGTCGGCGATGCGCGCCCCGTCGCCGTCGACCGCCGGCTGGTCCGGATCGTGCGGCACCAGCGGCCGCAGCTCCGCCTGCGAGGGCTGCATCGGGAACAGCACCGTCGCCGCCGTCAGCTTGGCCGCCACCGCACCGAACAGCACCGCGAAGCCGGCCGCCGCCAGCAGCAGCCGCGCGCGCCCCTGCTCCAGCGCCGCGCGCCTTGCCAGGTCGCCGCCGGTGATGCGCACCGTCTCCGCCCGCACGCCCTGCACGCCGCCGTGCTGGCCGGCGGCCACGTCGTCGCCATGCCAGGCGTCGTCGGGCGCCGCCGGTGTCCGCAGGTCCGTCACTGCGCTCCGACGCCCATCGGCACCGGCGGCGGCAGCAGGGCGCGTCCGGTGCCCAGCGACGAGCCCGAATACGGCGTCGGCGCCGCCAGCGCGGACGGCACGTAGGCCGGGCGCACCGGCATCATCGCCGCCGCCCGCGTCACGAGCGGCTCGGCACGCTGCGGGTGCACCGCCACCGGCGTTGCCAGCGCGGACAGCACCGGCGCCATCACGCGACCCGGCGCATACTCGCCCGCGGCGCCCGCGGCGGCATACGACCGGACAGGCGCCGGGGCGAC
>CAXSER010000455.1:0-2517 GCA_964236315.1 uncultured Acetobacteraceae bacterium
CGGCGGCGCCGGTCGCGCGCGCCCTTGTCGTGCCCGTTCCTGTCGTCGCCGTCCGTGCCGCGCGTGCCGCCATCCTGGTTCCCTCCGGGCCGTCCCGCCGGCGGCCACGATGAGCCCGGCGCCGCCCGATCCGCCTGCGTCCGGCGCGATTGCCGCCCTGCTGCGCGCAGGAGTGGCCGTGCTTGCCGAGGCGGAGGTGGAGAGCCCTGCGCGGGAGGCAAGGCTGCTGCTCGCCCACGCCCTCGGGTGCAGCCTGTCCGACCTCCTGCGCGACCGCAACGCCGTGGTCGACGGCGGGCGTTTCGCCGGGCTGCTGGCGCGGCGGGCGGCGCGCGAGCCGATGGCGCTGATCCTGGGGCGGCAGGGGTTCTGGACGCTCGACCTCGCCGTCTCGGCGGACACGCTGGTGCCGCGCGCCGACAGCGAGGCGCTGGTGGAGGCCGCGCTGCTGCACCGCCCGGACCGCGCGGGGGTGCGGCGCGTGCTCGACCTCGGCACCGGGACCGGCTGCCTGATGCTCGCCGCGCTGTCCGAGTTCCCGCAGGCGTGGGGGCTGGGCGTGGAGCTGTCCGCCGCGGCGGCGCGCCTGGCCCGCGACAATGCCCGCGGCTGCGGCCTGGAGCGGCGCGCGTCGGTGCTGTGCGCGAGCTGGGGCGACGCGATCGGGCCGGGCGCGCGTTTCGACCTGGTGCTGTCCAACCCGCCGTACATCGCCGGCGGCGACATCGCCGGGCTGATGCCGGAGGTGGCGCTGCACGAGCCGCGCAGGGCGCTCGACGGCGGCGCGGACGGGCTGGACTGCTACCGGCGCATCGTGGCGGCGCTGCCCGGGCTGCTGGCGCCTGGCGGGGTCGCGGTGCTGGAGCTGGGCGCGGGGCAGGGCGGGGCGGTGCGCGCGCTGGCGGCGGCCGCGGGGCTGTCGCACCAGGGGACACACGACGACCTGGGCGGGGTGCCCCGGGCGCTGGTGCTCGCCGCCAGCCTGACGTCGCCCTGATCCGTCCGCCGCGGACCACTCTGCACGGTCCGCCCTGGACCGCGTCCGCCAGGGGGGCGGGAGAAAGCGTTTGGCAGCACCTGCGGCGGCCGTTACCATGGGCTCATGAACGCGCGCCGCCCGGACCGCTCCCGCGGCGGGAAGGCTGCGGGTCTGGCCACCGGCATGACAGGCCGGTGCGGTCCCGGCCCCTGCGGTCGGCGGGGTCGTGCTCCGGCCAGACCGGCAGCGCGGCCAGGGCGAACGCGGCATTGCCCGCCGCCTCTCCGGCCGGCATCGGCCGACGAATCAGGAAGGCTCCCGTGACACCCATGAACATGAAGCGCATGCGCGGCCGCAACCACCGCGGCGCGCCCTCCGGTCCCGGCAGCAGCGGCGGCACGCCGATCCGCCACAACACCGGCACCATCCCGCTCAACCGCAACCACGTGTTCGACAGCTCCGGCCCGGACCTGCGCGTGCGCGGCACCGCCCAGCAGCTGTTCGAGAAGTACCTGCAGCTCGGCCGCGACGCCAACAGCTCCAGCGACCGCGTCATGGCGGAGAGCTACTTCCAGCACGCCGAGCACTACTTTCGCATCATCAACGCCATGACCCAGGCGGCGAACCAGGGGCAGCCCGCGCATACGCCGGCGCCGCAGCAGCAGCAGTCCTCCAGCTACAACGGGCCGCACCAGAACCGGCGGCAGTACGTCGAGCAGGCGGAGGCCGACGACGGCGAGCGCGAGCAGCCGGGCGAGGCGCCGGCGGCCGGCGGCGTGGACGCCTGAGGCCAAGGCCAGGGCTCTGCCCTGGACCCGCCGGGGGCAGGCGCCCCCGGACCCGCGCGCATGAAGAAGGCTTCAGGAGGCCGGTCCAGGGCGGCTCGCCCTGGCGGGTCCAGGGCAGCGCCCTGGCCTTGCCTCAGCCGCCCATGGCCTCGCGCAGCCGGGTCGCCTCGTTCCCGGCGACCAGCTCCAGGCGGAGGGCCAGGTCGATCAGCACCAGCGGCACGTTGAACTTGAAGTCGTCGGTGTGTCGCGCCGCCTCGATGGCGCGCGCCACCGGCCACAGCTCGAAGCCGGCGACCTCGCCGTCGACCGGCTGCGGTACGAAATCCTCCGGCAGCTCCAGGTCGTAGCAGTGCAGGCGGTCGCGGCGCAGTCCCTCGGGGCGCTCCATGACGTAGGAGATCACCGCGACCTCGCGCGCCTGCGCCGCCAGGGACGGGGGCAGGCCGCACTCCTCGGCCGCCTCCTTGGCCAGGGTCTCGCGCGGCGACAGGCCGGCGGGCACGCCGCCGGCGGCCAGGTGGTCGAGCCTGCCGGGGTCGAGCCGCTTGTCGGCGGCACGGCGCGCCACCCACAGGTGCAGCCCGTCGGCGCGGCGCACCAGGCCGTTCAGGTGCACGCCGGTGGCGGCGATGCCGAGCGCCGGCAATGCGCCGCGGTCGGCCTGGGCGAGCACCGTGCCCGGCGGCACCGGGCCGCCCGCGTCGGCGCGGACGTCGAACAGCTCGCCGCGCGGGGCGAAGCCGAGGC
>CAXSER010000456.1:0-2511 GCA_964236315.1 uncultured Acetobacteraceae bacterium
GGAAGACCGGGCGCTCAGTAGGGGAAGACCGGGCGCTCAGTAGGGTATGCGGACCACGTACCAGTGGCCGAGAAGGTGATGCGCCTCGTCGGGCATCGGAGGTGCCATCGACGAACCGGTCAGGCCCTCGAAGGCTCCCGCGGCCCGGATCTTCCAGCGGCCGGAACGTTCAGGATCGGGCAACGCCCATTCGTCGCTTTCGTCGAACACGAGGATGACGTTGGTGTCGGGGCCCAGGACGCCCGGGAGATCCTTCCACAGGAACCAGACCAGGCGGGGTCAGGCGGTCCGCGATGCCGTGGTGGCGGCGCGCCCGTAGCGGAGGCCGAAGGTCGCGATGTGGATGTAGTCGGCAGCTTGGACGATGCTCCTGTCGAGACCCGGGACCAGGACCAGCATCGCGATGGCGGCCGGCAGGATCAGGCAGGGCAGGACCGCGCGCCAGCGCCGCTGGCAGGCCAGCGCGATGCCGGTGCTGACCGATGCGATCGCGGCGACCGGATATGCGAACAGGGCCAGGAGGATGGCCACGGACACCAGCGCCTCCAGGATGTCGGGCAGGCGGAACGAGAGCCACAATCCCTGGCAGAGCGGGCCGCCCACGGCGATGCCCGCCATCACCAGCGCCCATCTCCCTGTGCTCATGCGCCGATGCTCCGCCGTGGCATGCGCGCCGTCCAGGGTCTCGCGAGCCGGCCTGCCTTGTCGTGGATTCCAAGGGCGGGCCTTTGGCGGAGTTTGAGGCAGAGCCTCGACCTTGCTTGCCTGCCGGCGCCTTGGTGCCAAAGACGCGGGCGAGGTCGGCGACCTGGTCGGGGGAGAGCATGCGCGGGTTGAGGTTGCGCAGGAGCAGGAACAGCCTGGCGGTCTCCTCCAGCTCCTCAGTGGCGAAGACGGCGGCCTCCAGGGTGTCGCCGGCGACGACGGGGCCGTGGTTGGCGAGCAGCACCGCGCTGTGGCGCCCGGCGAGGCCGCGGATGGCGTCGGCGACGGCGGGGTCGCCGGGGCGGTAGTAGGGGACCAGCGCCGTGTCGCCGACGCGCATCACGTAGTAGGCGGTGAGCGGGGGGAGGACGGCGGCGGGGTCAAGGCCTGGGAGCATCGACAGGGCGACGCAGTGGGTGGAGTGCAGGTGCACCACCGCGCGGGCGGAGGCGCGGGTGTCGTAGAGGGCGCCGTGCAGGGGGACCTCCTTGGTCGCGGGGTCGCCGGAGAGGTGGCGGCCCTGCGCGTCCAGGCGGGTCAGGCGGGCGGGGTCGAGGAAGCCCATCGAGGCGTTGGTGGGCGTGAGCAGCCAGCCGCCGTCGTCGAGGCGCACGCTGATGTTGCCGGACGAGCCGGGGGTCAGGCCGCGCTCGAACAGGGAGCGGGCGTAGCGGCAGATGGACTCGCGCAGGGGGGCGTCGGTCATCGGGGTCTCCGGGGAGGAAGCAAGGCCGAGCTCTGCCCGGACCCGCCAGGGCGAGCCGCCCTGGACCGGCTTTACTTAAGGAGGCCGGTCCAGGGCGGCTCGCCCTGGCGGAGCTTGAGGCAGAGCCTCAACCTTGCCTGACTTGCCGGCCTTGCCCAGGGGTTCAGGCGGTGGCGCCCTCGATCAGCTCGAAGCCGAGGTCGAGGACCTGGGGCGGGGCGTCCTCGCGGAGCAGGCGGGCGGCTTCCTGGCCGATGCGGGTGCGGGGCGTGCCGATGGTGGAGAGGGGGAGCGGCGCGGCCTGGCCCAGCTCGAGGCCGTTGAAGCCGAAGAGGGCGAGGCGGGCGGGCACGGCGATGCCCTCGGCGAGGCAGTGGAACAGGCCGCCGACGGCCATGTCGTCGTTGGAGAAGTAGGCGGCGTCGAGGTCGGGGGTGCGGGCGAGCAGGCGGGCCAGGGCGGCGCGGCCGGCGAGGGGGGAGGACGGGCCGGGGGCGAGCTCGCTGTCGTGCCAGCCGAGGCCTGCCTCGCGCAGGGTGGCGGAGAAGCCGGCGTGGCGCTTGGTCGCGCGCAGGTCGAGGCTGTCGCCGTGGCCGACGTAGCCGATGCGCCGGTGGCCGCGGCCGAGCAGGAAGCGGGCGCTGGCGGCGCCGGCGGCGTGGTGGGAGAGGCCCACGACGCTGTCGAGGCCGCGGCCGTCGGTGTCGAGCACCTCGACGACGCGGATGCGGGCGGCGCGCAGCAGGGCGCGGGTGGCGTCGCTGTGCTCCAGGCCGGCGAGGACGAGGGCGGCGGGCTGCCAGGCGAGCATGGCGCCGACCAGGCCCTCCTCCAGGGCGGGGTCGTAGTCGCTGATGCCGATGGCGGACTGGAAGCGGCCGGCGGCGAGGCCCTCGTTGAGGCCCTGGACCAGCTCGGCCATCACGGCGTTGGCGAGCGAGGGCAGGACGATGCCGCCGAGGGCCGAGGAGCTGGAGGCCAGGGCGGAGGCGGAGCGGTTGGGGATGTAGCCGAGCGCCTGGACGGCGTGGAGCACGCGCTCGCGGGTGGCGGGCGCGATCGGGCCCTGGCCGCGCACGACGCGCGAGACGGTGATCTCG
>CAXSER010000457.1:0-2491 GCA_964236315.1 uncultured Acetobacteraceae bacterium
GGCTGGCTGGCTGCGCGGGGTCCACCCCGGGGTGGCCGACCTTGCCGACGCGGCGCTGGCGGCGGAGGTGCAGGACTGGCTCGCGGGCTTCCTGTCGGGGATGTCGCGACTCGCCGACCTGGCCGGGCTCGACCTGGTGGCGGCGCTGCGGGCGCGGCTGGGGTGGGAGGCGGCGGCGCGGCTGGACCGTGAGCTGCCGACGCACCTCGCCCTGCCCGGGGGGCGGGCCGCGGTGGACTACGCGCAGCCGGTGCCGCTCGCCGCCGCGCGCGCCCAGGCGTTCTACGGACTGGCCACGACGCCGCGTCTGGCAGGAGGCCAGATCGCGCTGCAGCTCGCGCTGCTGTCGCCGGCGGGACGACCGGTGGCGATCACCGCGGACCTCGCGAGCTTCTGGGCCGGGAGCTGGGCCGAGGTGCGGCGCGAGATGCGTGGGCGCTACCCGCGGCACGACTGGCCCGAGTACCCCGCAACGACCACCTGACCGGGTGCTCACACGATGGTAGGGCGCAGAGCGACGGTAGAAGCCGCCACGCATACCGCCTTCGTCCACACCGACAACTGTGGCGGCAGGGACACGCCTGCGGCCCGCCTGACACAGGCGATGGGCGGGAAGAAGCCCTGCTCAACTTGTTGGCGACCTGAACAAGTGCAATGTCAGCGGGACGTTCCCGTCTTCTCGACCTGGTGCAAAGCATGATCCGGCCGGCCGGCCTTCTCCTTGTCGCAGCCGCGTTCACCTCCGGGTGCAATGGCGTGCGTGCACAGTCCTCCGCGACGCCGCTGGTGGAGATGCGGCCGCTGTCGTTCGCGCCGCTGGTCAAGCGCGTGGTGCCTGCGGTGGTCAACATCGCGGTGACGGAGAGCATCTCCGGCGCCGAGGCCCTCGCCGACATGCCGCCCGAAGTGCGCGGCACGCCGTTCGAGAAGACGTTCCGCGACCGGCTGAAGAACCGCCGCGAGCAGGTGATGGGCGCGGGCTCGGGCTTCATCATCGACCCGGCCGGCGTGATCGTGACCAACAACCACGTGGTCGGGCATGCGGACAAGATCGTGGTCTCGCTGATCGACGGCACCGAGCTCCCGGCTGTGGTACTCGGCACGGACGAGCTGACCGACATCGCCGTGATCAAGGTCACCTCCGACAAGCCGCTGCCGTTCGTCACCTGGGGCGACAGCCGCGCGGTGCAGGTGGGCGACTGGGTGATGGCGGCGGGCAACCCGTTCGGGCTGGGGTCCTCGGTCACGGCCGGCATCGTCTCGGCGCGTGGCCGCGACATCGGCGCCGGGCCGTTCGACGACTTCATGCAGCTTGACGCGCCGATCAACCCCGGCAACTCCGGCGGCCCTGCCTTCAACATGAGCGGCCAGGTGGTGGCGGTGAACACCGCGATCGTCTCGCCGACCGGCGGCTCGGTGGGCATCGGGTTCGCGATCCCCAGCCAGATCGTCGAGCCGATCGTCGCCGAGCTGCGCGACAAGGGGCGGATGGACCGCGGCTGGCTGGGGGTGTCGGTGCCCGACCAGGCGGCGGGGCACGGCTCCGGCGTCACGCTCGCAGCGGTGGATCCGCAGGGGCCGGCGGCGCGGGCTGGCCTGCACCGCGGCGACGTCGTCACCGCCGTCAATGGTGACAAGGTGGACACCTCGCGCGGGCTGATCGGCGCAGTCTCCGCGATCAGCCCAGGATCAGCAGCCAAGCTGGCGGTACGGCGCGGCACGCAGACGCTCGATGTCGCGGTGACCGTGGGGCGGCGGCGCGACGGAGCGGAGTGAGGCAACGAAGACCGCAGACTCGGCCTCAAGAGTCTGCCGGCGGCCTGCACGTGGAAACCGGTTTGCGGGGAAGCATCGCGGAGGTCCTTCCTGTGCATCCCGGGTATGGTAGGGGGTGTTCCTGCTGGTCGAAGCGGAGGGAACAGGGCGGTGCGCATTCTCCTGGTTGAGGACGACGCCACGGTGGCGGGCTTCGTGGCGAAGGGCCTGCGCGAGGCCGGGCACGTCGTCGAGCACGCCGACAACGGCCGCGACGGCCTGTTTCTCGCGGTCTCGGAGACGTTCGACGCGGTGATCCTCGACCGCATGCTGCCCGGCGGCATCGACGGGCTGCGCATCCTCGAGACGCTGCGCGGCCAGGGCAACGTCACGCCCGTCCTGCTGCTCTCGGCGCTGGCGCAGGTCGACGAGCGTGTCGCCGGGCTCAAGGCCGGGGGCGACGACTACCTGACCAAGCCCTTCGCGTTCTCCGAGCTGCTGGCCCGCGTCGAGGCGATGACCCGGCGCGGCAAGAACGACGGCCCGCAGACCCGCCTTGCGGTCGCCGATCTGGAGATGGACCTGCTGTCGCGCCAGGTGAAGCGCGCGGGACAGAAGATCGACCTGCAGCCGCGCGAGTTCCGGCTGCTCGAGTACCTGATGCGCCACGCCGGGCAGGTCGTGACCCGCACCATGCTGCTCGAAGGCGTGTGGGACTACCACTTCGACCCGCAGA
>CAXSER010000458.1:0-2471 GCA_964236315.1 uncultured Acetobacteraceae bacterium
CGGTGCCCTGGCGACCTCCGCCGCGTCGTGTCCCGGCGCCCGCGCGGTCCACGGCAGGGTGTCGCCGGCGCCCTCGAGCGCCGCGGCATCGCGCGTCGCCCTCCACAGCCCGGCGGCCACGGCCCGCCACGCCCTGGCGCGGCCGGGCCGCATCGGCGCCGACTGCGGTGCCCGAGGCCTTGCCCCGTCGTGCTGGGCGATCTGCCTGAGGATCAGGCTCGCGAGGGTGTCGGCGACAGGCGCTTCGATCGGGCTGGCCAGGGCGACGGCAGACATTTCGGTTGCCTATGGGGTGCCGCATCGCGGCGGCGGTGAAGTTGATCAGGCTTGCCACATGGCTATTCGGCACGCCGGAGGGGCGCGCAGCACAGGCTTGGGTTTTCAGGTCGGAGAAGTCGGCATCGACGGCAGGATCGCCGCATCCCCCGGGCCGGACACTAGGGTCGCCGCGACGGCGGACGCAACATGCAACCGTGCTCGGCCTCCAAATGACCTCGCGGATTCTGAGACGACGGGGATGGCGCGTGCGCCGGCCTTCCTTCCGGTGTCGGCAGGCAAGGCGGTACCAGAGCTGGCTGCCTTGGCGCCCGGTTTGCGCCGGCAACGGCCGAGCTTGCGGAAACGGCGCGATGGCGGCCCAGGCTCCCGCAATACCCGGAGTCGCGGAAGCGTTCCGCGATGCCGAAACGACGGCCGGGACACCTTGTCGGGGGAGCAGGGGGGACAGTGCGATGCGCCCGCATGGCGCCGGGACCCTGGCGCGGAGGCCATGATGGCGGGGGCGGGCAGGGGAGACCCACGAACCGGAGCCTACCGGCCGCATGACCCGTCGCCGGGATGCGCGGGGCCGCTGGCGGAGAGAGTGGGATTCGAACCCACGGTACGCGTTAACGCACACACGCTTTCCAAGCGTGCGCCTTAAACCACTCGGCCATCTCTCCGATGCCTGCGCCAGCGGGCCGTGAATACCAGCGCCGCCGCCCCGTGCAAACCCCGTATGCCGCCGCCGATCCTGCCGCTCAGGCGTCCATCTTCAGGGCGGCGAGGAACGCGCTCTGCGGGATCTCGACCTTGCCGAACTGGCGCATGCGCTTCTTGCCCTCCTTCTGCTTGTCGAGCAGCTTGCGCTTGCGGCTGATGTCGCCGCCGTAGCACTTCGCCGTGACGTCCTTGCTCAGCGCGCCCAGCGTCTCTCGCGCGATGATCCGCCCCCCGATCGCCGCCTGGATGGCGATCTTGAACAGCTGGCGCGGGATCAGCTCCTTGAGCTTGGCGCAGATCGAGCGCCCCCGCGCCTCGGCGACCGCCCGGTGCGCGATGAAGCTGAGCGCGTCCACGGGATCGAGGTTGACCAGGATGGAGATGCGCACGAGATCGCCCTCCTCGTAGCTGTCCACCGCGTAGTCGAAGCTGGCGTATCCCCGGCTGACCGACTTCAGCCGGTCGTAGAAGTCGAACACCACCTCGTTCAGCGGCAGCCGGTAGACCGCCATCGCCCGGTTGCCCACGTAGGTGAGGTCGACCTGCTGCCCGCGCCGCTCCGAGCACAGCGTCAGGATCGAGCCGAGATACTCGTCCGGCACCATGATCGTGGCCCGGATCCACGGCTCCTCGATGTGCCTGATCTTCATCACGTCCGGCATGTCGGCGGGGTTGTGCATCTCCTCCACCGTGTCGTCCGTCCTGTGGATGCGGTAGACGACAGAGGGCGCCGTCGCGATCAGGTCGAGGTCGAACTCGCGGCTCAGCCGCTCCTGGATGATCTCCAGGTGCAGCAGCCCCAGGAACCCGCAGCGGAAGCCGAAGCCCAGCGCCGCGGACGTCTCCGCCTCGTAGTGGAAGCTCGCGTCGTTGAGCCGCAGCTTGCTCAGGCTGTCGCGCAGCTTCTCGAAGTCGTCCGCGTCCACGGGGAACAGCCCGCACCACACCACGGGAATGGACGGCTTGAACCCCGGCAGCGCCTCTGCCGCCGGCCTGCGGTCCTCGGTCAGGGTGTCGCCGACGTTGCAGTCCGCCACCGTCTTGATCGCCGCCGTGATGTAGCCCATCTCGCCCGGCCCGAGGTCGCCGGTCGCCGTCATCTTCGGGCTGAACACGCCGACCTGCTCGACCAGGTGGGTCGACCCGCGCGCCATCATGCGGATCTTCATCCCGCGCTTGAGCCGCCCGTCCTTGATCCGCACCAGGATCACCACGCCGAGGTAGGCGTCGTACCAGCTGTCCACCAGCAGCGCCTTGAGCGGCGCGTCCGCGTCCCCCACCGGCGGCGGCAGGCGCGTCACCAGCGCCTCCAGCACCCCCTCGATGTTGAGCCCCGTCTTGGCCGAGATCATCACCGCCTCGTCGGCAGGGATGCCGACCACGTCCTCGATCTGCTGGCGCACCTTCTCCGGCTCCGCCGCCGGCAGGTCGACCTTGTTCAGCACCGGCACGATCTCGTGGTGCGCGTCGAGCGCCTGGTACACGTTCGC
>CAXSER010000459.1:0-2467 GCA_964236315.1 uncultured Acetobacteraceae bacterium
CCTGCAGGCCGAAGATGTTCTGGTCGGTCGGGATCAGGTCGAGCACCTCCTCGTCGGCGGGCTCGGGCTCGGGGGCGCGCGACAGCGACTTGACCAAGTCGCCGTGCAGCTTGCCCAGGTCGATGGTCTCGTCGGCGATCTCGCGCAATGCCACGACGGGGTTCTTGTCGTCGTCGCGCTCGACGGTCAGCTCCTCGCCGCGGCTGATGTTGCGGGCGCGCTGCGCCGCGATCAGCACCAGCTCGAAGCGGTTGGGAATCTTCTGGACGCAGTCCTCAACGGTCACGCGCGCCATGCGGTGGACCCCTTGCAGCTGTGATGACTCAAGCTGCGGGATGTAGGGGCTGGGGGATGGCGGCGCAAGGGAAGAAAGCCAGGGCCGGGCTCTGCCCGGACCCGCGAAAGGGCCGAGCCCCTTGGAAACACTTTACTTGAGTATTGGATTCCAAATGCGAGCCTTTGGCGGAGTTTGAGGCAGCGCCTCACCCTTGCTTGCCTTGCCCGAGTCTGCGCACCCCTTGCGGCGGCAGTTCCGCGACCAGCTGGTCCACGCTCCGGTGCAGCACGGGATGCTGCCACCCCGGCGCCACGTCACGCAGCGGCTCCAGCACGAAGCCGCGCAGGTGCGCGCGCGGGTGCGGCACCACGGGATCGGGGGCCGTGCGCACGAGCCCGCCGGCATCCGCCACGGTGGCGCCCGGGTCGTCCATGGCGACGACGTCAAGGTCGAGGGTGCGCGCCGCGTTGCGCTCGGCGCGGGTGCGGCCGTGCCCGTCCTCGATGGCGTGCAGGGCGGCGAGCAGGGCCGCGGGCTCGATGTGCCCCCCGAGCCGGACGACACCGTTGACGTACGGCGGCTGTCCGGACGGCGGCATCGGGTCGGTCTCGTACCAGGCCGAGACCGCCTCGACGCGCAGGCCGGGGATGGCACGCAGCGCCTCGACGGCGCGGCGGCAGGTGGCGAGCGGGGTGTCGCCGGAGCCGGCCGGCAGGTTGGCGCCCACCGCGACGAGAATCACCGGCCGCCGCCCGCGCAAAGCCGCAACGCTTTATACACTTGCCGCGTGCTCCTATGGTGACCGCGGCGTGGCCCGGGCCGGCCGCGCCGAGGGATCGAGGGGATCATGCCATGGCCTTCCTGCCGCAGGAGCGCACCTGCCTGTTCATCGACGGGGCCAACCTGTACTCCGCGTCGCGCAACCTCGGCTTCGACGTCGACTACCGCAACCTCCTGGCCTACTTCCGCCGCCAGACCAACGTGGTCCGCGCCTACTACTACTCGGCCCTGCTCGACACCGAGGAGTACTCGCCGCTCAAGCCGCTCACCGACTGGCTGGCCTACAACGGCTACACGCTGGTGACCAAGACCGCGCGCGAGTTCACCGACGCGCTGGGCCGGCGCCGCGTCAAGGGCAACATGGACGTCGAGCTGGCCGTCGACATGCTGGAGCTCGCGCCGCGCATGGACCACGCCGTGCTGTTCAGCGGCGACTCCGACTTCCGCCGGCTGGTGGAGGCGGTGCAGCGCCAGGGCGTGCGCGTGACGGTGATCTCCTCGGTGCGCACCACGCCGCCGATGGCCGCCGACGAGCTGCGCCGCCAGGCCGACGTATTCCTGGAGCTGGCCGAGATCGCCCCGGAGTTCACCCGCCGTCAGACCGAGCCCCGCCCCCGCCCCGTCCTTCGCCCGGCCGCCGGCGAGGCGTTCATCGACCCGGGGGACGCAGGCTGAGATGCCGGGCCAGGTGACGACCCACGCACCCGCGGGCGAGGGCGACGACGCGGCCACCCCGCCGCGCGACTGCCCGCTGTGCCCGCGGCTGGTCGAGTACCGCGCGGCCAACCAGGCGGCGAACCCGGAGTGGTTCAACGGCGCGGTGCCGGGCTTCGGCCCGCGCTCGGCGCCGTTCCTGGTGGTCGGCATGGCGCCGGGCGTGCGCGGGGCGAACCGCACCGGCCGCCCGTTCACCGGCGACCACGCGGGCATCCTGCTCTACACCACGCTGCTGCGGCACGGCTTCGCGCGCGGCGACTACCGCGCCGAGCCGGACGACGGCATGGAGATGACGGGCTGCCGCGTCGTCAACGCGGTGCGCTGCGTGCCGCCGGCGAACCTGCCGAAGCCCGACGAGGTGCGCACCTGCAACCGCTTCCTCGCCGCCGAGTTCGCCGAGATGCCGGAGCTGCGCGTCGTGCTCAGCCTCGGCGTGCTGTCGCACAACGCGGTGCTGCGCGCGTGCGGCGTGCCCCTGTCGCGCGTGCCGTTCCGCCACGGCCAGCGCCACGAGCTGCCGGACGGCCTGGTGCTCGCCGACAGCTACCACGTGTCGCGATACAACACGAACACCGGGCTGCTGACCGAGGCGATGTTCGACGCCGTGGTGCGCGACATCTCCGGCGTCCTGCAGGCGGCGCGCTGAGCGGGACCGGCGCGGGACCCGCGCCGGAACCCGCGCCGGGCGACGTG
>CAXSER010000460.1:0-2443 GCA_964236315.1 uncultured Acetobacteraceae bacterium
AGGCTCGCCTTTGGAATCCCCTACTTGAGAAGGCCGGTCCAGGGCGGCTCGCCCTGGCGGGTCCCCGCCTTCAAGCAATGGGGCGGAGCCCTGGCCCTCCTTCACCCCGCCCTCACCTCCGCGATCATCCCCTCCAGCTCCCCCGCCCGGTGCGCCGCCGTGTGCCCCGCCATCACCGCCGCCCGCCCCGCCTCGCCCACCGCCCGCCGCGCCGCCTCCGGCCACTCCAGCAGCGCCAGCACGTCCTCCGGGCCCGAAGCGACCCGCAGCTCCGTCCCCACCCGCAGCACCTCGTCGAGCCCCGGCCACGGATCGGACACGATCGGCGTCGCGCACGCCGCCGCCTCGAACAGCCGCACGCTCGGGCTCCACCCCGCCGCCACCATGTCCGCCCGCGTCACGTTCAGCGTCCACGCGCACGCCGAGTAGAACCCCGCATGGTCCACCGGCGGCAGGTGCTCGATCCGCTCGATGTTGCCGGGCCACCCCGCCGTGTCCGGATACTGCGGCCCCGCCACCACGAAGCGCCTGTGCGGCGCCCGCCGGGCCGGCTCGACCAGCAGCCGCTCCAGCACCGGCTGCCGGTCCGCGCTGTACGTCCCGAGATACCCGAGGTCCCAGTGCACCGCGCCGCCCGTCGCCCGGTACAGCGCCGGATCGACCGAGCAGTAGAACGCCCGCGCCCGCCGCGCCCCGTACTCCCGCTCCAGCCGCCCCAGCGTCGGCCCCCCCGTGAACGACAGGTACAGGTCGAACCCCGGAATCCCCCCCGCGTCGACGTAGTCGCACGCCCCCGCCGCCAGCCGCGCCAGCGTGACCGGCGTGTCGATGTCGTAGAACGCGAACACCCCCCGCACGACGCCGCGCAGCCACGCCGCCACCGCCACCCCCTCCGTGACGTACGACCCGAGCACGACCGCATCCGCCCCCGCGATCCGCGCCCGCCACGCCTCCAGCCCCCCGACCGACCCGTACAACGCCAGCTCGCAGAACCCCGGCGCCGCCAGGTCCCGCGCCGCCGCGTACCACGGCTGGTCGCGCTCCAGGAACAGCAGCTCGTGCCCCCGCGCCGCCAGCGCCCCCAGCAGCGCGCGGTACGTCGTGGCGTGCCCGTTCCCCCACGACGACGACAGGCTCAGCCCCAGGAACACGATCCTCAAGACGCCCGCCGCGCCATCACGTCCGAGAGCAGCGCATCCAGCTCCACCGCGCGGCGCGCATAGGTGTGCCCCGCCAGCACCCGCGCCCGCGCCGCCGCCCCGATCGCCCGCGCCCGCGCCGGCGTCAGCGTGCGCAGATGCTCCGCGACCTCCGCCCCGTCGCGCGCCACCAGCACCTCCTCCCCGGGGGCCAGGAACTGCTCGATCCCCTCCCACGCGTCGGTGATGAGGCACGCCCCCGCGCCGGCCGCCTCGAACACCCGCGTCGCCGGCGAGAACCCCACGTCCGCCATGCTGTCGCGCGCCACGTTCAGCACCGCCAGCGCCGAGCAGTTCAGCGCGTTGTGGTCCGCAGTGCGCACGTGCCCGAGCAGGCGCACGTTCCCGCTCATCGGCTTGCCGTCCCACCCGTTGCCGCCCAGCAGGAAGGTGCGCCCAGGAAGCGATGCCGCTGGCCCCAGGAAGAATCTCTCCACCCGCGCCTCGCGATCCGGCAGCCGGTTCGCCAGGAACGACAGGTCGGCTGCGAACCGCGCCTCCGCCGGCACGGGATGATGCGTCTGGGGATCGAGCGCGTTGTAGATCGGCACGCACCGCCGCGCCCCGAACCCCTGGTACGCCGCGACCACCGGCGGTCCCCCGCCATACGTCACCACCAGGTCCAGCGCCGGCAGCGCCCGCCGCACCGGATGCCCCTCGTCCCCCCGCATCTCCGCCAGCGTCGCCGGCGCATCCACGTCCACCAGGCACCGCAGCGCCCCCGCCCGCGCGTGCGCCACCACCCCGTCGAGCAGTTCGGCGTCGAACACCCCGACCCCGCTCGCCTTCATCACGACGTCCGCCCGCCCCGCCTCCGCGAGCACCCCGCGCAGCCCCTCCGGAGTCGCCGGCCACACCACGACCCCGGCCCAGTCCGGCGGCTCGATGTCGCGGTGGCTCTGCCGGTCGAACGCATCCGGCTCGTAGAACGTGATCGAGTGCCCCAGCCGCGCCATCGCCCCCAGCAGCCCGCGATAGTACGTCGCCGCCCCGTTCCAGTAGGAAGACAGCAGGCTCGACCCGTAGAACGCGATCTCCATCAGCCCACGCCCCCCGCAACCCGCCCGCCGCCACCCCCGCCCGCCCCCCCCACGCCCGCAGCGCCCGCGCCCGGCGCTCCGCCCAGCCCCGCCACGATCCCCAGCAGCCCGTCCACCCTGTGCGCGCACGTGTGCCGCGCCAGGATCGTCGCCCCCCCCCCCCCCCCCCCCCCCCCCCCCCCCCCCCCGGGCGGAACCCCCGCC